>DATBKA010000432.1:0-2185 GCA_036556105.1 Ilumatobacteraceae bacterium
GGTCTGGTCGCTGGCGATCGTCTTCCTGATCGAGCGGCTGCTCGGTGCGGCGCTCACCGGCATCGCCCAGATCTCGCCGACGTGGGAGTCGCGAGCCGTGTTCGTCGGGCTCATCGACGATCCGCCGCGCCGCCTCGTCCGTTCGGGGATCCCTGAAGGTGGCGCCGCCATCGTGCGCCTGGCGATCATCGCGGTCGTCGCCTTGGCCGTCGCCAACTGGCGGATGCGCAGGATGCGCTTGTCGGGCGCCGCCGACTGAGTGGTCTGTTAGCGTCGCGCCCCGTGAACGAGATCATCGTCGGTGTCGATGGAAGCGCTACGGCGCGGTTGGCCGCTGAGGAAGCTGTGGCGCTGGCCAACGCATATCAACGGCCACTGCACATCGTCACCTCGATGGCGCGCATCTCCAGTCAGGAAGTGCAAGGCGGCGGGTCCGAGCGGTGGCGCATCGATTCGATCGGTGTCGCCGAAGACACGCTGAAGGCACTCGTCGGCGAACTGAAGGTGTCGGTCCCGGTCACGTACGCGGTGCTGCTCGACGATCCGGCGGTCGGCCTCTGCGAGGAGGCGACACGACTCGACGCGTCGGTGATCGTCGTCGGCAACAAGCGTGTGCAAGGGGCGGCCCGAGTGCTCGGCTCGATCGCCGGCGACGTGGCCAAGCGCGCCCCGTGCAACGTGATGATCGTCAACACGCACAAGTAGTCGTCACGATGCCGGTTGCTGCTGCGTGATGCAGTGGATGCCACCACCGCCGTCGAAGATCTCCCTGGCATCGACGAGCACCACGTCGCGCCCTGGGTAGAGGCGGCTCAACGTCGTTGCCGCCTCTGCGTCGCGAGGGTCACCGAAGGCACAGAGGATCACGGCCCCGTTGCACACGTAGTGGTTGACGTACGACCAGTCGACGATGCCCGTCTCTGTGTGGGTGACGGTCGGCGCGGCGAGCTCGACGACCTCCAACTGCCTGCCGCGTGCGTCGGTCATCGAGCGCAGGATGGCGATGTTCTCGCGGCAGACGTCGTGGTCGGGATGGGCGGTGTCGGGTTGGGCGTGGGCGACAACGACGCCCGGTCGAACGAAGGCGGCGATCATGTCGATGTGGCCGCGGGTGCCGAAGCGGGCGTAATCCTTGGTGAGCCCGCGCGGCATCCACAGCACCTTGGCCACGCCGAGCTGCGCAATCAGCTCCGCTTCGACGGCGGCCTCGTCCCAATCCGGGTTGCGGCCGGGGTCGAGCTGCACTGTGCGCGTCACCAGCACCGTCCCGTCGCCGTCGACATGAATGCCGCCACCTTCGTTGACCATCGTCGACGTGAACAGCTCGGCGCCGGCGAGCGCGGCCGCGAACGCTCCGGTGTGCTGCTCGTCGTTCCATTCGCAGAAGTCCTGCTGACCCCAACCGTTGAACCGCCAGTGGACGGCGCCGAGGCGACCGCTCGGATGCGTCACGAACGTCGGACCGCTGTCGCGGAACCAGCTCTCGTTGATCGCCGTCTCGTGGATCGACACCGCCGGATCGACGAGCGCTCGCGCCGCCGCGGCGTCGCCGACGTTGCAGATCAACGAGACCGGCTCGAACCTGGCGATGGCGTTGACGACCGCCGACCAGGCGCGGCGCGCCTCCGCCAGCTCGGCGTCGGCATCCTCGCCGAACGTCTCGTTGGCCGGAGGGAACTCCATCCACGTTCGTTCGTGGGCGGCCCACTCGGGCGGCATGACGAAGCCGGCGGCGGCCGCGCCGGTCACAGGAAGTACAGCCTGCTCAACGACACCGACTCGGCCGGCTCGGAGTACACCTGCTCTCCCTCGAACGACACCATGCCGGTTGCCGGATCGACGTCGACCTGCCCGAGCCGGTTGTTGTGGATCAGGTCGGCGGGGCCGATGTTGCGCGTGTTGCGAACGGCGACGCGGCGACGCCTGGTCGTCATGTGGTCATCGCCGGCATCGACCGCGGCCCGACTGACGAACGCCACGGACAGGTCGGCCGCGGTCGCACCGAACGAACCGAACTGCGGGCCGAGCACGAGCGGCTCCGACGAATCGGTGGCCGCGTTCGGATCGCCGGTGACCCCGTAGGCGGGGAAGCCGCTCTTCAGGACGAGTTGCGGCTTGGCCCCGAAGTGATCGGGCCGCCACAGGACGATGTCCGCGAGCTTGCCGACGTCGAGCGAGCCGATCT
>DATBKA010000433.1:0-2106 GCA_036556105.1 Ilumatobacteraceae bacterium
ACTGCCGGGCCGGTCGCGATCAACGGGATCTACGACATCGTCAAGACGAGTGACGTCGCAGTGATGGTCGGCACGGCCGCCGACGCATCCGGTGCGTCGCCTCACGCCGTCGCCTTCGTCAGTGTCGCCGCGACGGTTCCATGACGTGAAGTCGTCAGTTGACGACGATGAAGTCGTTGGTCAGGAAGGCGCGGCGCAGCCCGTCGGACAACCCGTCGTACGGCGATCGTTGCGAGCGATGGCAGGCAATCGCTGCTTCGCGCGCGTCGAGATAGGGGGTTGTGTCGACGCGTGTCAGTTCCGAGTCGGGACGGCCCAGCGAGTCGAGATCGAGATCGAGGTAGACGGCGTCGGGGTTGAGGGTGCGCGTCTCCTCGATCCAGCGTCGCATCAGGCTGTTCGGTAGGCACGACTGAACGACCCGAATCGGTCGCTCGATGCGCGCTACGGCCTGCAACGTCGCTTCGCGGATGCGCACGTGATCGCGGTGGCCATCACTTCCATCGATCGTCAGCACGACATCGGGCCGCAGCGGTTCGAGCCGATGCAGCAACACCTCGGCGACGTCGTCCAACGTGGCCGCGCACAGCGAGCCGTCGGGCGGCGGCCCGTCGAAGCCAGAGTCGACGAAGTCGAGCACCTCGACGGCCTCAACTCCGAGCGTCTCGGCCGCGGCGCGCAGCTCCTGCTCGCGAACGACACCGAGCGGCAGGTGATCGGTCGTTCGATCGTGCAGTCGCTCGCCGGCTTCTCCGCGAGTGGCGCAGATCACGGTGACCTGGGCGCCATTGGCTGCGGCCAACGCAATCAACGACCCGGTGCCGAAGCTTTCGTCGTCGGGATGGGCGACCGTGACGACGACCCGCTCGCCGGGCTTCGGAAGCGCGTCGATGGCCGCAGAGCTCATGCGACGATCGCCAGGGCGCGCACCGGGAACGTGCCCATGCCGCGGACCTTCGGAGGAACTGCGAAGAACCGGAACGATCGCCCAACGAGCTGATCGAGACCGGTCATGTGCTCGACGATGAGCACTCCCGCGGCGAGCAACGCGCTGTGGATCGGGCGAGCGTTGCCGCTGGTGTCGTCGATGTTGACCGAGTCGATGCCTGCCAACACCGCGCCGCCGTCGATCAGAGCCTGCGCGGTGTCGGCGTGCAGGAAGGGGTGGGCGACGTCGCCGTAGCGGTCGGTCCGCCAGTGGCGGTCCCAGCCCGTGGCGAACAGCACTGCGTGGCCGCGCAGGTCGAGCCCAGCGAGCAACTCGGGACCGGCAGCGGTTGTTTCCATTGGCACCTGCACGCAGATGCCTGGCACGTCGGCGACGTGATCGAGCGGCAGGCCGGCGAGATCGTGACCCGCCGGATAACGGTGACTCGGCGTGTCGAGGTAGGTCCCAGTGTTCGAGACCATCTCGATCCGCCCGATCTGGAACTCGGTGCCGGGAGCGTAGAAGGAACGCGACGCCTCCCGACTCAGGTGATCACTGATCGCCGGGCCGGGCAACCCTGGGTAGGTGATCATGTCGTGTTCGATCGTGTGCGACAGGTCGATGACGGTGGCCACGGCCGCGGACTGTACTCAACCCGCGGCGCGGGTCACAGGCCACGCTCAGACCAGCGCGGTCACATCGTTGATGAGCGCGACGAGGCCGATGGTCGCCACTGCGAGCCACAGCGTCCGGATCGCCAAGACATAGGCAGTGTTGCTCCGCAGTCGAGTGATCGCCTCGTTCGTGTCCAGAGCAACGAAGACCGCGACCGCCGCAGCAATCGGCGTGACGACGATCGCGACAGGTGGAAAGCACGCCATCGAGAGGGCGAACAGCACCCAGCGCCGCCGGCCGACACGGGTCCACGAATCGTCACGAGCGACTGCGTCGACTGCCGCGCCGATCGCCACCCCGAAGCCCGCGGGCAGGGCGACGAACAGCGAAATGGCCAGCCAGACCGGCTGCAACACCGTGAAGTCGATGCCGTCGGCGTGAACCAGCACCGCCCCACCCACCGCGCCGGCAGCCACGCCGGTGGTCGCCCGGCGAAACCACCGCGGGCCGATCAGGCGCGGCCCGACCAACAGATAGACGCCGGCGCCGATGACGCCGACGGC
>DATBKA010000434.1:0-3390 GCA_036556105.1 Ilumatobacteraceae bacterium
CCGGCTCGGTGCAGACGTTCCGGCGCATCACGTTGCCCGCCATCCGCTGGGCACTGGCCTACGGCGTCGTGTTGACCCTGGCTCGCTCGCTCGGTGAGTACGGCGCCGTCGCCGTCGTGTCAGGCCGTCTCATCAACAAGACGCAGACGGCCACGCTCGTCGTCGAGGAGCGCTTCCAGAACTTCGATCAGACGACTGCCTATGCCGTGTCGGTCACGCTCGCGGTCGTGGCGATCGCCATCCTCATCCTGATCAACGTGATCCGCCCGCGAGGCGCGCACGCCGCTCGAAAGGAACCCGCCTGATGGGCATCTCCGTCCGAAACGTCAGCAAGACCTTCAACGAGACAGCGACCGAGTTCGTGGCCCTCGACAACGTCTCCGTCGACATCCCGACCGGCTCGCTGACCGCGTTGCTCGGCCCGAGTGGTGGCGGCAAGTCGACGCTGCTGCGCATCATCGCCGGCCTCGAACAGCCTGACTCCGGCACCGTCGAGATCGAGGGCGAGGACTCGACCGCGCTGCCGCCACAACGTCGCAACGTCGGCTTCGTGTTCCAGCACTACGCCGCGTTCAAGCACATGACCGTGCGCCGCAACGTGGCCTTCGGCCTGGAGATCCGCAAGCGGCCCAAGAACGAGATCGCGGCGCGCGTCGACGAACTGCTGTCGCTCGTGCACCTGCGCCAGTTCGCCGACCGTTACCCGGCGCAGCTCTCCGGAGGCCAGCGCCAGCGCATGGCACTGGCTCGCGCCCTCGCCGTCGAACCCCGAGTGATGTTGCTCGACGAACCGTTCGGCGCCCTCGACGCCAAGGTCCGCAAGGAGCTGCGCGACTGGTTGCGACGGCTGCACGATCAGGTCCACGTGACCACCGTGTTCGTGACGCACGATCAGGAGGAGGCGATGGAGGTCGCCGACAAGATCGTCGTCATCAACAACGGCGTGATCGAGCAGATCGGCACGCCAGACGAGTTGTACGACGCACCGGCCAACGACTTCGTGATGAACTTCCTCGGCCCGGTGACCAAGCTGGAAGGTGTCGCCGTTCGTCCCCACGACATCGAGATCCTCGAATACGGCGAAGCCGGCTCGGTGCCCGCCACGGTCGTCCGCCTGGTCCGTCTCGGCTTCGAGGTCCGCGTCGACGCCGTCGTCGGCGGAACGGTCGCCGGCGACGAGGTCTGGGTGCAGGTCACCCGCGGCGAGGCCGAACGACTCCGGCTCGAGCCCGGCAGTGATATCTACCTGCGCCCCAACTCGGCCCGAGTCGGTGCGTTGACCATCGCCTGACGTCTGTTACCTGCCAACCTGGAACGATTTTGGCGTGTCGGGCGTCAGGTCGTAGTTGTGGAGGCCGAATCGAGAGTTGTCGAGAAGGTCGACGTCGCTCGCCTGTTCAACGAGAGCCGGTCGCGTTTGGTCGGCCTGGCCGCAGCGATCCTCATGGATCGCATCACCGCCGAGGAGGTCGTGCAAGACGCGTTCGAAGGCCTGCAACGGCATGTGCAAGACGTCGACAACCCGCTCGGCTACTTGCGACGGTCCGTCGTCAACCGCAGCGTCAGCGTGGTGCGCCGCCGACGCCTCACCGCTCGGCACCCGATGCCGAAGCTCGAGCCAGCCAGCCTGCCGGAGATCGACGAGACGTGGATCGCGGTCGGCCGCTTGCCACCGCGTCAGCGAGCGGTCGTCGTGCTGCGGTTCTGGGAGGACCAGAGCGTCGACGCGATCGCCCACACACTCGGCTGGCCGGCTGGGTCGGTCAAGTCGGCACTGCATCGGGCGCTGCGGCAACTGAAGAAGGAGCTGTCATGATCGACGACGTCATCGACGACGAGTTGGAATTGATGCTGAGGACGACTCTCGGCGAGATGATCCCCAAGCTCACGTCAGCCGACGTGCAGGTGACTCGCGCCAGCGCGGTGCGACCACGACCAACGCGCGCGTTGATCGCACTCGGATTGGTTGCAGCAATCGTGGTGGCCCTCGTGGGCATCGCCACGCGCGATTCCGACCGCGGTCCGACCACGGACACCACACCGCCCACCACAGGCGTGCCACCGTGGTATGCACCGCTTCGATCAGCAGTCCCCGAGCGCTTCGGCCGGCTTGCGCTGACCCTGGTGACCGAGACGCAGATCTGGTTCGCAGCGCTTGACGAACGAGACGGCAAGGCATTGGAGATCCAGCTCAGCCTCGAGCCTCTCGACCTCACGGACGTGATCTCTCGCGACGCGACCGGACGTTGGGAACAGACAGGGGAGGGCTACCGGGTGGTGACGCCCGATCAGTTCATGGTCACTGTGTCGTGCGATATCGGCGCCAGGGGCCGCGACTTCGAGGGACCGCCGCACTACTGCGAGATGGCGTCGACAGCTGCCTTCACAATGTCGGAGATCCATTCGGTCGCCGCCGCTGTCGCACGTGCCTTTGACAAGCGCGTGTTCACCACATCGATCGGCACACCGATCACGGCTGCGATCGACTACGAACACGTCAAAGCGCTGATTGCTGCTGCTGTCCCGACACAGCATCTTCTGGCCGACACCGACTGGGGTCCAGGCGACCGCGTCTTCGACTACGCCGTCACCGACCTGCGTCCCGATACCTCCGTGCGAATAGTTCACGGCGTATATCCCCGTCCGCCGACGCTGGCTTCACCTCAGTTCGCCTTGTACGACGATGCTGCTGCCGGATGGTTCGTCACCACTGAGGGCCTGGCCATTCGGATCAGCACCACCGACCCTTCGCCCGAGTCTGTCGAGCGCTTGCGAGAGTTGATGCTCGACATTGCCAGCCTCGACGCGACACTGAGCCCGCCGACGACATACGTGGTCGCCACCACCACCACCACGACGACCGCCGATACTCCGGCCGTAGACGTGTCCGAGATCTACCGCGATTCAGCAACACCAATGCCAACTTGGCCGAACGTGGGGACCAGCGCCAACCTTGATGTCAACGGCTACGGATTGGAGATGTGCGACAGCAGCACGTGGACGAAATTCGCTGCCGTCACGTCAGCGAACGGCACTGAGCACGAATATGCCGGCACGCTGTGCACTTTCACTGCTCTCGACCAAGAGGCGCACAACGCCAGCGCATCGTGCTCAAGCATCACTGAGGGCACTCATTATGCGCTTTGCCGCGCTGTGCCGGCGGCAACACTACAGCCGAGCACCGGCACGATCGTTGGGCCTCCGGCGGGAGTTGGCGTGCCCGTGTTGCACGGCGTGGGCGCGACACCGAGTGATCTGCCGCCTGTGTTCGGTGACGTGGTCTCAGCCTCCGACGCGGCGGGCTTCGACGACGGCGTCGCCCGTGTGACCCTGACGCGGGGCGAGGAAGATCGAACCTGTTTCATGATTGCAATTGCGAACGCCACGTCG
>DATBKA010000435.1:0-1820 GCA_036556105.1 Ilumatobacteraceae bacterium
GGGTGTTGATCCTGTCGCATCTCGCCCGCGCCGTGTTCTCGCTGTTGCTCGCCAGCTCGCTGCTGTCGCTCGCCTTCTATCCCTTGGTCTTCGGAATCCTCGTGTCACGCAAGGCGTACGCCCTGGCCAAGACCGCGCTGCTCGCTCAGCTCGCCAGCGAACGTGCCGAGCTGGCCGCGGCAAGCGGACACCTGATCCGCACCGGCACGGTCGCTGGAGGTGTCGGCACCGCGTTCGGAGGCGTGCTGATCGCAACCGTCGGCGTGGAGTGGCTGCCGGTCGCCGCCGGCGTCATGTTCGTCGTGGCGGCCGCGTGCGCCGTGCGCGTCGCCGCCCCGCCGGTGGAGTCACCGGTCGAGAGTGCCGTGATTCGTGTCGAGCCACCGCCGGAAGTGCTCCGCGCCGCTCCAGCGGTGGCGATCATGCGCGCCGCCGAGGGCGCATTGACGTTCCTGTTGGCGTTGTCGATCAAGCGCGGCGGAGGCGACAAATGGATCTTCGTCGCCGCACTCGTTGCCGCCGGCATCGGCACGTTCCTCGGCACCCTGATGTCATCGCGCTTGAACCGGGCGATCTCGACCGACGGGATCGTGCTGCTCTCGCTGATCGTGCCCGGGGCGATGTCGGCGTTCGGGGCGTTGACGATCGGCAGCTTCAGCATCATCGTCATCGCCTTCGCCATCCGGATCGGAGGCAGCATCGCCGGGCGGACGATGGACGCGCTCTATGGCGAGGTGCCCCATCTGATGCGCGGTCGGGTGATCTCCCGGAACGAGTTGTTGTTCCAGCTGGCGAACGTGAGCGGAGCCGCGCTCGCTGTGCTCGTCTATCCCGGGCCGCGGGTTGGTTTCGCCGCAGCCGCGATCGGTCTGATCGCCGGCGGTTTGGTGTACGCGTGGGAGCTGCGTCTGGCGTTGCGCAAAGAGGCCCGGCGCTGGTTGCTCGGCCAGCGTCCGGCACACAGCGCGCTGCCGCGGGCGTTGCTGGCCGAGGCGATCCGGTTCGAGGAGCAAGGTGATCACGACCTGTCGATCGTCGTTGCCGACAGTGCCGTGCGCGCCCTCACGGCTCGAACGGTGCCGTTGCCCGACTCGGACAGCAGCGAGCACTGGAGGGCGCTGCGCGGCCTGATCACGGACGTGGTTGCCGGCCACCTGGTTCCCGGGCCCGAAGAATCCCGTGCAGTCGTCGAAGCAGCAGCGGCCGTGATCGGCGAGCGCAGCTAGTACTACTACGTGCCGGGGACCTCGACTGGTGGTCGGTCGATGTTCCATGTGTCGGCTCGACGGCTGAGGTCGAACTCGTACGTGAAGAAGTGATCGTCGCGATCGTGCACATCGACGTCGAGCTTGACGGAGTTGCCCTCCTCGACCACCGGGTCGAGTCGAATCAGCACGCCGTCATCGGCCACCACCGTGACGCCATCCTCGTTGGTCACGAGTGCCTCGTCGCGGGCATCGATGAAGCGCACGGCGGCGACGTCTTTGGTCGTGTCGACCACCTTCGCCTGCACGTCGAGCTGGATCGAGGCACCCTCACCGCGAGGTTCGATGAACACCGGCAACGGATCCGGGTCACTGGCGTCGCGCTGCGCGAACCACCGCACGACCGAGGCGTAGACGGCCTCGGCTCGAACGTGCGAATCGTCCGGCGAATCCGAAGAGCACGACGCGACAGCCGACACGATCGCGGCGACTAGGACCGTCCGGCCGCGCCCGACAACGTGCACGTGACGAACAGTACCACCCGGCCGTTCGCGCCAACCGGGCCAACTGCCGGAGTCGCCGGATCTGCCGCTAGAAATGCTGCAATGTCGCAAT
>DATBKA010000436.1:0-2821 GCA_036556105.1 Ilumatobacteraceae bacterium
TCGGTGCGTTCAAAGGCGATCGAGCGGCCGACGATTGCCGACCTTGAACGAGTCGACGAGTCGCCGGTGCGCTGCTTCGATGCGGCTGCGGAGGCGGCGATGGTCGAGGAGGTCAAGGCGGCTGCCAAGGACGGCGACTCGCTAGGTGGTGTCGTCGAGGTGCTCGCCTACGGCGTGCCGATCGGTCTCGGCAGTCACGTGCACTGGGATCGCAAGATCGATGCGGCGCTGGCCCAGGCGATCATGAGCATCCAGGCCGTCAAAGGTGTCGAGCTCGGCGACGGGTTCGAGGTCGCCGGCCGGCGGGGTAGTGCAGCACATGATGCGATCGTGTGGGACGAACAGTCGGGCGACTACCGCCGCGAGACGGCGCTCGCTGGTGGCACGGAAGGCGGCATGACGACGGGCGAAGTTCTCGTCGTGCGCGCCGCGATGAAGCCGCTGGCCACGCTCAACCAGCCGACGTTGAAGACCGTCGACGTCGTCACCAAGGAGTCGACGGTCAGCTTCAAGGAGCGGACTGACGTCACCGCAGTGCCGGCGATGGGGGTCGTCGCCGAGACGATGGTCGCCTTGGTGCTGGCCACCGAGGCGCAACGCAAGTTCGGCGGCGACTCACTGGCCGAGTTCGTTCGCAACGCCACGTCGTTCCGCGACTCTCTCGGTTGATCGTGGGGATCGCGGCGGATCAGCACCTGGTCCTCGTCGGCTTGATGGGATCTGGCAAGACGACCGTGGCGCGCATCGTCGCCGACCGTCTGGGCCGGAAGGTGATCGACAGCGACGCCGTGATCGAAGCAGCAACCGGTCGCACTGTCCGGGAGATCTTCGCCGAAGACGGCGAAGACGCGTTCCGGACGTTGGAGACCGCCGCGCTGCTCGACGCACTGGCCAGCCCGGAGCCCGCCGTCATCGCCGCGGCAGGCGGTGTCGTGCTGCGCGAACAGAATCGACGAGCGCTGCGGCAGTCAAAGGCCAAGGTCGTGTGGTTGTGCGCCAGCCCGTCGTTGTTGGTCGACCGTGTGATGTCAGGTGGTCATCGCCCGTTGCTCGACGACGATCCTGCGGGCACGCTGCAGCGAATGCACGACACACGCGCCGATCTCTATCGAGAGGTGGCCGACGCAATCGTGTTGGTCGACCATCGCAGCGTCGGCGAAGTCGTCGAGGCCGTGCTGCGATGATCACGGTGCGCGTCCCACTCGGTGAACGTAGTTACGACGTCCTCGTCGGCCACGGCTCGCGCAAGGAGCTGCCGGCGTTGCTACCGCGCACTGCAAAGCGCGCCGCAGTCGTCACCCAGCACGGGATCCCGCTCGATGTGGACCCGGGCCTGCCCTTCGAGGTGTTCGAGGTCGGTCACGGCGAGCAGCACAAGTCGCTGGCGACGATCGAGCAACTCTGTCGGCAGTTCGCTCGCTTCGGGTTGACTCGCAACGACGTCGTCATCGGCGTCGGTGGGGGAATGGTCACCGACATCGCCGGTTTCGCCGCCGCGTCGTGGCATCGCGGCGTTCCCGTGGTGCACGTGGCGACAACCCTCCTCGGGATGATCGACGCGGCAATCGGCGGCAAGACTGGGGTCAACCTGCCCGAGGCGGATGGCGTCGGTGGCAAGAACCTGATCGGTGCGTTCTGGCAGCCGTCTGGCGTGGTCTGCGATCTCGACGCCCTCGCCACGCTGCCGCCGCGCGAGCTGCGTTGCGGGCGCGGCGAGATGGCCAAGTACCACTTCCTCACAGGCGACAACCTGCTCGCCTTGGACGAAGGCGAACGGATCGCCCGGTGCGTGGCGATCAAAGCCGCGGTCGTCGCCAGCGACGAGCGCGAGTCCGGCAACCGCGCCTTGCTCAACTACGGGCACACGCTCGCCCACGCGTTGGAGATCGCCACCGACTTCTCGCTCGCCCACGGCGAGGCGGTGGCGGTCGGCCTCGTCTACGCAGCCCGGCTGGCGCGGCGGTTGGGCCGCATCGACCAGGCGCGGGTGAACCAGCACTACGAGGTCGTCGGCGGTCACTACGAGCTGCGGACGACACTTCCGCTCGGTCTCGATGTTCAACAACTGATCACATTGATGGGGCGCGACAAGAAGGCCCTCGGAGGAGGGCTGACCTTCGTGCTCGACAGCGACGACGGAGTGGAGCTCGTCGCCGACGTGCCCGCGGCCGAGGCGGCAGCCACGCTGACCGAGATGATGGAGCAGTGACCACTCCGTCGGTGACGACGGCCCGGCTCTTGATGCGCGAATGGCGTGAGGGCGATCGCCGGCCCTACGCAGACCTGAACGCCGACCCTGAAGTCATGCGCCACTTCCCGGCGACGCTGACCACTCAACAGAGTGACGAGATGGTCGACAGGATCATCGCCGGTTGGGAACGACATGGGTTCGGGCTGTGGGCAATCGAACGCGGCGACACGAACGAGTTCATCGGCTTCGTCGGTCTGCTCGCACCTGTTTGGCAGGCCGCGTTCACGCCGTGCGTCGAGGTCGGCTGGCGCCTGGCTCGGCAGCACTGGGGGCACGGGTTCGCTCCGGAGGCCGCGCGCGCCGCATTGCAATGGGGCTTTGCCAACGTCGACTTGCCACGCGACGACATCCTCAGCTTCACCACGGTGCAGAACATCAAGTCGCGGCGGGTGATGGAGAAGATCGGAATGGTTCACGAGCCGACACTCGACTTCGATCACCCACTGCTGCCGGACTGGCACGAGCGCCGGCACGTCGTCTACCGAATCGATCGTCGGCAGCTCGCCGAGCACGTGGCACGATAAGCACCGTGGCGCTGATCTCCCTCCTGCACGGTCCCAACCTCAACCT
>DATBKA010000437.1:0-3410 GCA_036556105.1 Ilumatobacteraceae bacterium
GCGCTGGGGTGGCGGTGCTCCGGCCGGCGGGCCTGCGTGAGCAGAGTCGTACTCATCACCGGCGGATCCCGAGGCATCGGACTGGCATGCGCGCAGCGGTTTGCCGCGCTCGGCGACCGTGTGGCCGTCACGTACAACTCGTCGCCTCCCCCTGCCGACGTTCTCGCGGTGAAATGCGACGTCACGTCGGGTACGTCGGTCGACGAGGCGTTCGCCGCAGTCGAAGCGGAGCTCGGCCCGGTCGAAGTGCTCGTCTCGAACGCCGGCATCACCAAGGACGGCCTGCTGCTGCGGATGAGCGAGAACGACTTCGCCTCCGTCGTCGACGCCAACCTCACCGCGGCCTATCGAGTGGCCAAGCGCGCCACGCAAGGCATGCTCCGCGCCCGCGCCGGACGGATCATCTTCATGTCCTCGGTGGTCGGTTTGCTCGGATCGGCGGGTCAAGCGAACTACGCGGCGTCGAAGGCCGGCCTCGTCGGGCTGGCTCGGTCGATGGCGCGCGAGCTCGGGTCACGGAGCATCACGGTCAACGTCGTCGCGCCCGGCCCGGTCGCAACCGACATGACCGCCGCACTCGGCGAGAAACGGTTGGCCGAATTGACGGCAGCCGTGCCGCTGGCGCGGATGGCGCAACCCGACGAGATCGCCGGCGTGGTCACTTTCCTCGCCTCGCCGGACGCGGCCTACATCACCGGAGCCGTCATCCCGGTCGACGGCGGCCTGGGCATGGGTCACTGAGCGAGCCTGCTCAGTTGTGCACCACAGTCACTAACATCGTTTGAAGTACCTCAACAAGGAGACAGTCGTGGATCAAGCAAGCTTCGCCCGCTTTCGCAAGTGCGCCGTCGAAGTGCTCTCGGTGTCGGAAGAGCAAGTGGTGCCGGAGGCCAAGTTCGGCGACGACCTCGATGCCGACAGCCTCGACTTGGTCGAGCTGGTCATGGCGCTGGAAGAAGAGTTCGGCGTAGAAGTCCCCGAGGAAGACCTCGAGGGCATCGAAACCGTCGGCCAGGCCTACGAACTGGTCGTCGGCAAGCTCGCATGAAAGGTGGCGGGCGCCGCGTCGCCATCACCGGCTACGGGGTCGTTGCGCCATGTGGCCTGGGCCGCAAGGCGTTCTGGGACGGGCTGAACGGTCCCGGCATCGCCGGAACGAAGAGCACGGAGATCGCGGACTGGGATCCGCTGCCCTACTTCGACAACCCGAAGGAGGCACGCCGCGCCGATCGCGTCGAGCAGCTCGCCCTCGCGGCCGCTGCCGAGGCCTTCGATCACGCCGGCCGGCCCGACGTCACCGACGACCGCTTCGCAACGATCTTCGCCACCGGCGTCGGTGGGTTGCGCTCGACGCAGGAGCAGATCGAGGTCTTGATGACCAAAGGCGATCGCCGCGTCTCGCCGTTCCTCGTGCCGATGATGATGCCCAACGCAGCGGGTGCAGCGATCTCGATGCGGTACGGGTTGCGCGGACCGAACGAGACGATCTGCACGGCGTGCGCAGCGTCGACGCACTCCATCGGGTACGCGGCACGATTGATCTCCTGGGGGATGTGCGATGCCGCTGTCACCGGCGGCGCCGAGTCCGCCGGCTGCTCGATCGGTCTCGCCGCCTTCGGCAACATGACTGCGTTGTCGACGTCGGGGTCGAGCCGCCCGTTCGACGTCGGGCGCGACGGCTTCGTGCTCGGTGAAGGCGCCGGCGTGCTGATCCTCGAGGAATGGTCGATGGCCGAAGCCCGCGGCGCGACGATCGTCGGCGAGGTGCTCGGCGCGGCCAGCAACGCCGACGCCCATCACGTCACCGCTCCCGCGCCAGGCGGGTCAGGTGCGCTGGCGTGCATGCGCTTGGCGTTGGCCGACGCCGAGCTCGAGCCCGGCTCCATCGGGCATGTCAACGCCCACGGCACGTCGACCCCGCTGAACGACGCAGCCGAAGCGTCGGCAGTCACCGAGCTGTTCGGCCCGAAGGCTGTCGCCGTCACGTCGACGAAGGGGGTCACCGGTCACGCCCTCGGCGCTGCCGGCGCGCTGGAGGCGATCGCCATGCTGCTGGCGATGGAGAACGGGGCGATCCCGCCGACGGCCGGCACCACGACGATCGACCCGGAGTTCGACATCGACCTCGTCATCGGCAAGGCCCGGCCCTGGACACCGGCACCTTCGATCTCCAACAGCCTCGGCTTCGGCGGACACAACGGAAGCATCATCATCGGGCCGGTGTGATGGAACTGCAGACCCAGCAGCGGCAGTGGCTCTCCACGCCACGCAGCTGGGCATCGGCCGGTCATCTGGTCGTATCGTGGTCGCTGTACGCGGTGCTGGCGATCGTCGCCCTGCGCAGCCCGTTCGTGGCGCAAGTTCCGATCTGGATCGTCCAGGCCTGGTTGCTGCTCGGTAACGGCGCGGTCGTGCACGAGTGCACGCATCGCCACCTGTTCCGCTCCGCGGCGCTCAATCGCTGGGTCGGCGCGCTCGCCGGCGCCTCGGTGCTGCTGCCGTTCGGCGTGTATCGCTCGTATCACCTCGCTCATCACCGGTACACCGTTGCCATCGAGGACCCCGAAGGGCCACCGTTGCAGTTCCGCTCGCGGCTCGAGTACCCGTTGTTGCTCCTCGGCGGGGCTGCCTTCATGATCCGACTGGCATCGTTCGGCCTTGCCACCGCTGGCGGCAGGCCGCCGAGCTGGTTGCGCACGCGGTCACAGCGACGAAACGCGATCGTCGACACGTTGCTCTGCCTCGCCCTGTGGGTCGTGGTGATCGTCATCGGGGTGAACGACCTTCGTGCACTGTGCACGGTGTGGCTGGTGCCGTGGTTGGTGGCGATGAGCGTGCTCGTGCCGCTCGTGTTGGTCACCGAGCACTACGGGGCTGAGGTCGGCACTGTCGAGGCCGCTGACAACACGCGCACGGTGACCTCCAACCGATTGGTGCGCTGGCTGTACTGGAACAACAACTTCCACACTGCCCACCACGAGCTCCCGACCGTCGTCCACCAGGCATTGCCCGTGCTCGAGGCGATGACCGCAGCTCAGCGCGACCCGGCGTGGACGTCACCCGGCTATCTGGCCTTTCACCACCGAACGTGGGCGTCGTTGCCCTGGCTCGACCCGTCGCCCAAGGCCCGTTCGACAACCGTGTGACACCCCCTTGTCATGATCGCCGCATGACACGCAAGCACAGCCCCCTCCCGTCCCAGGCCTCCCGAACCCATCACGGTGATCGCTACGTCATCTTCGATGTCGATCGACCCGATCTCGTGCACACCCGTCTCGATTGCCCCGACCACGTCGGTCTCATCGACGTCGTCGACCAGTGGTTCGGTGGGCCGTGCGACGACCCCGACGTGGTCGAAGAGGTCGCCTTCCGGCACGGCCTCATCGCCTTGGCCGACCTCGTCAAGCGCG
>DATBKA010000438.1:0-6857 GCA_036556105.1 Ilumatobacteraceae bacterium
GGTGCCAACCACGGATCGATGTAGGCATCGAGGCAGTCGAGCGTGGAGAACACCGGGGCGATGACATCGTCGAGACCACCGGTGAACTGGTTCGTGAACAAGTCGTCCTGATAGATGCCGGGCAGCAGTGATGCGATCGGCACCGGCGAGCGCAGACCGCTGATCGAGCCGCGCCTGCCTGTGCTCGCGCCGTTGCTTGCCACGCTCGTGCCTACGACGTTCGTCACGGCGCGACGACTCGGATCTGATGCTCGTAGGAGAAGGCGATCGCGCTCGCCGCCAACTCGAGGCGAGTCGTCGCCTGGCCGCGCTCGCCGGTCACCGGATTCGCACCGAACAGGCGGACCTCCTCGACGAAGTCGACGCCGCGGATCTCTTGCAGCGCGGTGTAGGCCTCACCGGACTGGATCGGCCGGCCCCACGGCCAGCCGCGGCCCTCTGGGCCACCGACGAGCGGGTTGAAGTAGCGGTGCAGCACGGCGGAGGCTTCCTCGCGCACGCGCACGACGCTGATCTTCGGCTTGGCCTTCACCTGAGCGACGACCGTGACCCCTTGGTACACGGGAGGCTCGATGATGACGCGCGTCCCGACGAGGCGGGCGCTGTCCAAGGCGTTGAGGATCC
The DNA here is from genome assembly GCA_036556105.1 of Ilumatobacteraceae bacterium. Taxonomy (GTDB): domain Bacteria; phylum Actinomycetota; class Acidimicrobiia; order Acidimicrobiales; family Ilumatobacteraceae; genus JAENVT01. The sequence goes on from DATBKA010000438.1 coordinate 625, forward strand.
GCTCCATCGTCTCCTCACTCGGCACCAGATCCTCGAAACGGATCTGCCCGTCGACGATCGGCGCCGCGGGCACGACGAGGATGCGCACGCTGCCGGCGTCGGCGCCGTCTCCCGCGGGAAGGCACTTGACCCGGGCGACCTCCGGCGCCGCGGCGCGCGTCAGCTGCTCGAAGTCCTCGGCCGTCACGGCGCGGTTGCGTGTGCGCAGCAGGATCGGGCCACGCGACTTGGCCGACTCGATGTCCTCGCCGTCGACGCCACCCGTCGCCGGAGCACGGTTCTCGACGCCGGCGATGAACGGGATCGACGACTTCAACGTGCGCACCGATCCGGCGGCGACGTTGCCGACGCGGCCTCCGCCGGTCGCGTACGCCTCGAGCTGCACGATCGCACCCTTCGGGGCGACGGCGCCGCACTGGCGCAGTGACCCGTCGGCCTCGCGGATCGCCGGACCGAACGAGATCACGCCGTGCACCGCATCGAGCAGGAAGTGTTGGTCGGTCGGCGAGCTGTCGGCGAAGTGCTCGACCTGCTGCCACTCCGTCCAGCTGTCGTCGGACGTGACCAGCAGCCGCAAGGCGTCGTCGGCGGGCAGCACCGGCGCGTACGCGGTCTTGAACGTCTCGCCGGGCACGCCTTCCGACACGCCGAGGATCTCGTGCTCGATCACGTCGGCGTGAGCGGAGTCGGCGGTGCCGCCGATCGTGTCGGCGATCAGGCCGTGGATCATCGGTGACGCGCTGTACGCCGGTTGCCCTTCGACCGCGGTCGTGACGCGAGCGCGCAGCCAGCCACCTCGTTCACCGTCGAGCAGCGTGGCGGAGTGCTGCCGTGGCACGTGCACCACGATCGAGCCGTCGCGGTTGAGCCCGCCGGTCGTGTCTTCGCTGACCTCGCACGCATGCCACGTCGTGCCGTCGAAGGCCTCCCACTGCAGCGGCGGATCGTCAGGATCGACGCCGACCCCTTCGATCGTGCAATGGAACTGCAAGCGCACCGCGCACCGCGGCACGGCCTCGCTCAAACCGACGATCAACGCATCGCCGGGCTGGGGTGGCGTCGAGAAGGCGGGGAAGGCGACGCGCATCCGCACCTGATCGGTGTGTGGTTCACGGCCGTCTGCGGAGACAGGTTGGGTCAGCACCGAGCTGAGGGTGCAGGCGACGATCGGCAGCTCTTCGACCGTGGTGAACACGACCGGGTCCTCGGTCTCGGTGCGCAATGTCGCCGCCCGCGTGCCACGCGGCAAGGTCAGCGTGCCCTGCGCGGGCGACGACAAGTAGAACGTGAGGCCGGTGCGCGCCGACGTCGCCGGGAAGAGCTGCAGCCCGATCAGTTCGAGGAACTTCAGGTACAGACGGTCAGGGACGCGATTGAGCCGGTAGAGCAGCACGTCGGTCATGTAGGCGAACGTCTCGATCAGCGTCACGCCGGGATCAGAGACGTTGTGATCGGTCCATTGCGGGCAGCGCGCCATCACCATGCGCTTGGCATCGTCGACCAGTTGCTGGAAGCGGCGATCATCGAGGTCGGGGGCTGGCAGCGCCATCAGTAGTCACTCCCATCGTCGGGGATCGTGTAGTACGGGAACACCAGGTTGCGGCGGTCGTTCGTGCCCTTCACCGCGTACTGGATGTCGATGAAGACGAGCTCGTGCTGGTCGACGTCGGGCGTGGCGGTGACCTTGACCACCTCGACACGTGGCTCCCAACGCTGCAGCGCCGACTTGACCTCGAAGGCCAGCGCGGTGGTCATCTCGTCGTCGACGCTACGGAACACGAAGTCGCGCACCTTCGAGCCGAACTCCGGCCGCATCGGTCGCTCGCCGGGATAGGTGAGCAAGATGATCCGCATCGAGTCCTCGAGCTCGCGCTCGCGGCGCACCATGGCGATGCCGCCAGACGCGGTGAGCTGTGGCGGAAACGCCCATCCAGTTCCTACGAAGTCATGATCGACCGGCATCGAGGTCCCCCTAGTTCAACTTCACCATCGAGCCGGACAGCTCCATCATCCCGGCGCCGGCATCGAGCTTCACGCCCGCGGTGCCCTTGATCTCGACGTTGGCCGTGCCACCGTCGATCGACACGCCGGTGCCGCCCTTCAACGTCAGCTTGCCGGGGGCGGACGCTTCGATCGTCACGTCGCCGGCGCTCTTCACGCTGATCGAGCCACCGTTCGACTTCTGCTCGATCGAGATGCTCCCGATCGGGTTCATCACGCCGCCGTCGCAAACGATCTTCAGCTCGCCGTTGACGACGTCGAACGTCAACTGCAGCTTCCCATCGGCATCGCCGAGTGTGATCTTGCCGGTCGTCGGCGGGCTCGGTGTCAGTGGTGACGGGATCTCATCCTCGAACGTCAACTGGTTGCCGATCCGCGACACGATGCCGCGCTTCACGATCTGTGCCGACATGCCCGCCGACTTGACCGCGCTCGACAGCAACGGATGCTCGGACTTGCCGTTCAGCAAACCGCCGATCACGTACGGGCGGCGGGTGTCGCCGAACTCGAAGCCGACAAGCACCTCGTCGCCGACCTCCGGCAGGAACAGGTTGCCCCACTCCTTGCCCATGCCGACCTGCACGACTCGCGCCCAGTCGGTCTCGTAGAACGGAGCCAGCCACGGGAAGCCGAGCTTGACGCGGCCCATCTTGTCGGGATCGTTGTTGTTGGTGACGACGCCGATGACGTTGCCGTTGATCGTCGACGGGCGAACGCTCGCCGAGCCCAGCGACGTCAGACCGAGCAGCGTGCGATCGTGGCGGCCACTGACCTCGAAGTACGTCGAGTACCCGCCGACCTCGTCCTCGAACTCGTGGCGGGCTGCGGTGACGATCCAATCGCCGACGAACTCCTCGGCGACGCCGGCGATCACGACCTTCTTGCCGGCCTGGATCCCGGGGTTGCCGTAGGCCTGCCCGCTGGCCTCGAGGATCGTGCTGGCCATGTGCTCGGCGACGCCCTTGGCCATCTCGTCGACGGCGGACGACGTCGGCGAACCCCAGTCGAGGGGCCGATTGCAGACCACCCGAGCGGTCATGCTCGGCATCAGCCCGAGGCTCGGCAGACCCGGAATCTGCGGCAGCGTCGGGATCGGGAACGGCAGCCCGGTGAACGAGCCGGCCAGGGCCTGCGGATCGGGATCGTCGTCGAGCTTGGCGGTGCCGGTCTTGAGCGGCGCCGAACCGACGACCACTTCCGCCTTCTCGTAGTCGTAGACGCGCACCTCGACGTCGGAGGAGATGTTGGCGGCGCTGCGCCGGGGGCGGAACCACTGCAGGTTCTGCTGGAAAGTGAGCGTCGGCGGCCCGCCACCGGCGAGGCTGGCCGCGGCATCGCCGACGGCACTGGCCGCGGCGCCGAGCGCGCCGCCGCTCGGTTTGGCGCTCGACGCCTCGCGGAAGAAGAACTTGCCTTGAGCCACCCCGGTCTCGAAGCCGATCTCCTGGGCGCGGCCGCGCAGGAAGTCCCAGTCGGTCTGGCTGATCTGGGAGACGTGGCGGTGCGTGGTCGACGTGTCGGTGATGTCGGTCTCCATGAAGCCCGCCTCGCGAGCGATCTTGGAGGCGATGTCGGAGTCCTTCATGTCGACGAACGTGCGCGTGCGACTGTTGCGCTGCAGGCGGTGAGCCTTCTCGTACCCGCGGATGATCGTGTAGATGGTCAGCCCGTGGTACTCACCCTCGATCGAGGTGACCTCACCTTTGATGAGGCACTCCGCCTGCGGTGTGCCCGACGAGCCGCCGTAGATCTCGACGAGGCTGCCGATGCGAACCATCAACTCTTCGATCACCGAGTTGTCGGTGTCTTCGAAGGTCAACTCGAACATGTCGGGCAGGTGCAGGCGGGTGTCGACGACGGTGCGCTTGAGCTTCGGCTGCACGGTCGGCAGGAGGTCCATCGAGTTGATCGACACCGTCGGCGTGACGGTGGCGGAGAGATCGGTGAGGCCGGCGAGCAGATCGGTCACGTCAGATCACCGGTTCTTGACGATCTCGTTGGCGTTGGGGAGGTACACCGTGTCGCCGGGCTTGACCCGGAACGGGTCGTCGATGTTGTTCGCTTCGGCGACGCCGCGCCACAGCTTCGGCGTGCCGTAGGCGGCAGTCGTGATGGTCTGCACGTTCTCGCTGGCGCTGACGACGTGCCGCTGCCGGCCCGGCAATCCGCCGGACGTGGGGTTGGTCGGCAACATCCCGAAGATGTTGAACTCCTCGGTCACCGTGAAGTTGATGTTGGCCCGATCGGGGGTGCCCGACGCAGTGAACCGTTCGAAGCTCACCGTCACCGCGGTCAGCACGCAACGCATGATCTGCGTGCCCCACTGGAAGATCAGTGGTGGCTTCTTGGCGGCGAGGTTGATCCGCCCGCCGGTGAGCGCACCGACAGCGGCCCCGATCAACTGGCCGAGCAGCCCGCCGCCCGGATCCATCCACGCGTACAGCTGCTGAGCGCGGTCGTGGACATCGTCGCCGACGAGGTAGCCCACACCTTGCAGCGCCTTCGGTGGCGCCTTCAGGAGGATCGAAGGCGTCGAGCCGACGCCGGCCGGCGAGGCCCCGGCCCGGGTTGTCGACTCACTGGTGCGGGTGTACTTCAACGTCTCCGGGTTGAAGTCGAACTCGACCATCTCGAACGGCAGCTTCTCGTTGACCAATTTCGCTTTCATGGCTTACAGGAACCCTTCGTGAACCAGTTCGAGGATCTCGGTGGCGACTTCCTTGCCGGTCGCGTTCAGGGTCGGGCCCTTCCAGGACGACGGCCGGGCGTTGGCGAACGTCCACTCCGACACCGTCTGGTTGTGGCTGTCGCGCAACGTCACCGTCGCCGTGCCGCCGTCGGTGGCGTCGACCATCGACCGCAGCCAACTCATCACCTTGCCGGAATCACTGGCGGTCATCGCTCGCTTGAGCACCAGCTTCGGGTAGTTGACGCGGTCGGGCAGATAGACCTTGCACTCGTTGTTGCCGCCGACCTTGATCTCCTTCAGACCGAAGTCGACCTTCAACCCGTCGCACGACGACCATGCACCGAGGTCGATGCCGTCGACGACGACATCGAAGCGCATGACCAAGCCATATTGAGTGGTGTCGCTGAGCTGAGGCATGGCGGTGGACGACCGATCAGGCCCTGTCGTCGTCGAGGAAGCCGAGGTGGACGATCTCCAACTGCTCGGTGGCGATCTTGCTCGTGCTGGCGTCGAATCCCGTCACGGACCACTTCGACGGCATCGCGCTGCGCATCTCCCACGTGAACACCGGCTTGTCGGCGGAGTCGCGCAGCTCGATCACCATGATCCCGGGCTTGTGCTCCATCGCCGTCTTGCTCAGCCAGTCCTTGACCTTCGTGGTGTCAGCGGTGACTGCTCGGCTGAGCTTGACCGTCGAGTACTTCGTTGCACCCGGGCAGTACCAGCGCGAGTTCCACGCATCGCCGGCGCGGTACTCGACCACGTCGAAGGTGACGTCGAGACCCTCGACCTTGGCCCAGCTGCCGAGGTCGATCTCGCCTGGAGCGTCGACCTTGACCTTGAATCGGTTGGCAAGTGCCAGGGGCACATCATTGGCAAGGGGCATTTCCTGTTCCTCCTAGCGGAAGTCGGCGAGCAGACCTGCCCGCTCGCGATCGATCAGCAGTTCTTGACGCAATCTGGTTCGGATGTTCGGGTAGAGGCGGTTGGCGAGCTCGTCGAGGGCGTACGGATCGCTGACGATGTGGTCGACGCTCTGGTGCGCCGCGGAACCGGCGTGCCCCGTCGTGCCACCCGCCGTGCCACCGGTGGGAGCCGCGCCATGTGCAGCATCCGCGCCGTGTGTCGCGCCGGGGTGGGCTGCATCGGTGCCGTGCGCCCCGGCTGCGCCCGCATGAGCGTCGCCGGCGCCAGCGCGTCCGGGATGGATGTCGTCGTGGATGCTCTGCTCGAAGTGTTCGTCGAAGCCGAGCATCGAGCCGAACAAGCCGACCTCGGCGTGGGCGATGTCGCCGATCAGGGCGTTGCCGAGACCTTCGAAGCGGCCACCCATCGTGTCGGCGGTACGCCACGGCTCGTCGTGATGGGCGGCATCACCGGTGCCGTGACCAGTGCCCGTGCCAGTGCCAGTGGTGTGCCCCGCGCCGGTGCCTGTGCCTGTCGGGCCTCCGGTCGGCGACCCGTGCGCGCCTCCGGTACCCGTTCCTGTGCCCGTTCCTGCAACGTGACCCGCCGGTCCACCACCCGTCGTGTGACCACCAGG
>DATBKA010000439.1:0-9507 GCA_036556105.1 Ilumatobacteraceae bacterium
CACGAACGCTGTGCATGTGCGCTCGGAACAGGGACCGGTTGGTGGCGACGAAGCGGCGGGTCTGCTCGCGTTCGCGGTGGTAGGCCTGGATGACGCGCACACCGGTGATCCCCTCCTGCAACGTCGACAGGTTCTGGGCGACCTTCTCGCGAACGTCGAGATAGGCGGCGTTCGACTGGCGCTGGAAGCGGATCGAGGCCAGCGCCAGCAGCGGCAGCACCGCCAGGGCGACCAACGTCAGCTCCCAACTGAGCGCGGTCATCAGGATCAGCGTCATCACCAACAGCAGGCCAGCAGCGAGGAACTGCAGCAGCCCCCACTGCAAGAGCTCGGCCATGCTCTCGACGTCGGCGGTCATCCGCGAGACCAGTACGCCGGCCTTGTTGCGATCGAAGAACGCCATCGATTGCGCCTGCAACCGATCGAACACGGCGACGCGCAGATCGCGCAGGAACCCTTCACCGGCGCGGTTGATGGCCAGGTACTGCAGCCGGCCGGTGAGGTACCCGATCGCGACGACCACCACATACGCGGCGACGGCGATGTTCAAGTTGCGCGTCGAACCGGTGCGGATCCCGTGGTCGATCCCCACCTTGACCAGCACCGGGCCGAGCACCACGCACAACGTGGAGGCGCACACCAAGGCAAAGGCGATGACGATCGTCCGTCGGTAGGGTCCGGCGAAGTGGAGGGCGCGGCGCAGCACGCGCGACGTCTCGACACGATCGAGCCGGTCTTCGTCGCTGACTGCGCCCATCCCCCACACGGTCAGTCCGCTCCTGCTGCGTCGAGGATCTCCAGCTCACCGGTGTCGTCGCGCTCCGCCCAGGCGGCGAGCACCTCGCGATACCGAGGAGTGGTCGCCAGGAGCTCGTCGTGCGTGCCGAGCGCAGCCACATGACCCCGATCGAGCAAGACCACGGTGTCGGCAAGGGCGATGGTGCCGGGGCGATGGGCGATCACGATCGTGGTGCGGCCCTGCATCACCGTCGCCATGGCCTCGCGGATCTCGTGCTCCTTCGACGGATCGACGGCGCTGGTCGCGTCGTCCAGCACGAGCACCCTCGGATCGGCGACGATCGCTCGCGCCAGGGCGATGCGCTGCCGTTGCCCGCCGCTCAACGAGTAGCCGCGTTCGCCGAGCACCGTCGCGTAGCCGTCCGGCAGGTTGACGACGAAGTCGTGCGCCCCCGCCAGGCGCGCCGCCCGCTCGATCGTCGGCTGGTCCGCGTCGGGCTTGGCGAAGGCGATGTTGGCCGCCACGGAATCGTGGAAGAGGAACGTGTCTTCGAACACGATGCTGACCGCGTGACGGAGATCGGCGAGGCGGAGATCGCGCACGTCGATCCCGTCGATCCGGATCGAACCTCCGCTGACGTCGTAGAAGCGGATCAGCAGGCGGGCCAGTGTCGACTTGCCCGAGCCGGTGCTGCCGACGACGGCCACCGAGGTGCCGGCGGGGATGTCGAGGTCGAAGTCGTCGAGCAGCGGGGCGGCACCGTCGTAGCCGAAGCGGACGTGCTCGAAGCGCACTGAGCCGCGGTCGATGCCGGAGTCGGCGGGCAGGTCTTGCGGCGACAACGGATCGGTGATCGCTCGCGGAGTCGACAGCACTTCGTCGACGCGGAGCAGCGCCGCCGCGGCACGCTGCCCGAAGGCGACGGTCATGCCCAGGTTGCGCAGCGGGAAGATCAGCAACCCGATGTACTGGATGAACTCGATCAGCTGGCCATACGACATGTGTCCGGAGAGCACTCGGTGCCCGCCGATCCCGAGCACGGCGATCAGGCCGAGGTTCGGTAGCAAGTCGAGACCTGGCAAGAACGCGCTGCGGATCCGTGCTGCGTCGAGCGAGACGCGACGGATGTCGTCCGCCTCGACGCGCAGGCGGTCGGCAGTCACCTGTTCGGCGCCGAAGCCTTTGATCACGCGCACGCCGCTGACGGCTTCCTCGACGACGGTCGCCAGTTGTGCCTGTTCCTGTTGAACGGACAGGACGGCGGGGTGGATGCGTCGCGAGAAGCGCACCGACAGCAGGTTCAACAGCGGCAACGGCGCCAAGGCGATGAGCGCCAGCCACGGCTGCGAGATCGCCAGGAGCACGACGATCGCCGCCACCATCGCCAGGTTGGAGACGGTGATGGGGATCATCACCACGAACGCCTGCACCTGCAACAAGTCGCTCGAGGCGCGGCTCATCAACTGCCCGGTCTGGGTGTGGTCGTGGTAGGCGACGTGCAGCGCTTGCACGTGCTCGAAGAGCTGCTCGCGCAGCATCGTCTCGGTGCTGCGACTCTCCCGGAACGCGTACCAACGCCGCAGCGCAGTGAACAGGCCGGCCAGCACTCCGGCAGCGGCGATCAGCAGGCTCCAGGCGAGCAGCGAGCCGGTGCCGTTGATCCCGTGGTCGATCGCCAGCCTCGTCAGCTTGGGCACGGCGACCTTGCCGGCGCTCCACACCAAGCCGACGACCACCCCGGTCACCAGACCGGCCCGTTGCCGCCTGAGCAACCCGCGCAGGATCGGCCAGCCGGAAGGCCTCGGTTCACGCTGCACGAACTGAGTCTGCCCCTAGAGTTGGCCGCGCATGAACATCGTGGCCTGGATCCTTGTCGGGTTGCTGGCCGGGCTGCTCGCCCGGTGGATCGTGCGTGACGACCGCAGCGGGTGCTTGTACACGATCGCCGTCGGCGTGCTCGGAGCACTGATCGGCGGAGCGCTGATGCACGCCGGCGGCCACGAGGGGATCAACGAGTTCAGCCTGCGCTCGCTGCTCGTCGCCGCCCTCGGGTCGATCCTGCTGCTGCTCGTGCTGCAAGCGATCGGTGGTCGCGGGCGCCGCGGCTGGCGGCGTTAGCGCGTCAGCAGTTCGCGCACGCGTTCCTTCGGTCGACCGATGATCGCCTTCTTCTGGGTGACCACCAGCGGGCGTTGCATGAGCTGCTTGTGCTTGAGGAGCACCGCCACGACCTGATCCGCGGTCGCGACATCGGCGTCGGTGAGGCCGAGCTTCTTCCACAGGCTGTCGCGGCGGACCAGGTCGGTGACCGGATCCTCCAGCTTGGCGATGATCGAGCGCAACGTGGCTTCGTCAGGAGGCGTCTTCAGGTACAGCACCGTGTCGAAGTCGACGCCCAGCTCGTTGGCAATGCTCACGGCATTGCTCGACGAGTTTCAATGCACGTTGTGGTAGATCGTCACGTCGGCCATGTGGCCACTGTACGACACCGCCTTCCGCGTGACACCCCCTGCCTACCGTGATGGGTGCGGCTTCCCCCGAGCTGAAACGACACGTCGTGTCACGTCACCGGAGGCATTGCAATGCCGCGTTCTCCCACCGGTTCGCCCTCGTCGAGCCATCGTGATCTTCCTCGCCCCTCCGATCCGATTCGCTGCGCCCAAGATGCGCTCCGCGTCGTCTCGATGGTCATCCACCGCCCGCTGGAAGCCGAGACCGTCGCCTTCTTCGTCGACGACGGCAACCGCAGCGACACCATCACGGTCGTCAGCGGCACCACCGATGCCGACTCCGTGGTCGCCGTCGCCGAGTGCATGGCCATGGTCGGCGGCCAGGTACCAACCTTGTGCGGGCTGGTGCTGGCGACGGTTCGTCCGCACGGTCCGGCGCTGCAGCCAGGCGACATCGACCGCTGGCTCGACTCCCAGGCGGTCGCCGAGACCCACGGGGTCGAGTTGATCGAGTGGTTCGTGATCGCGCCCGACGGCGTCGCCTGCCCGCGCCAGCTGTTGGGCGAGCCCGAGCGATGGTGACCGTTCACCGTTGGGCGCGGCGCTGGGCCGGCGTCACCCGCAGGCCCTGGGCGCGTAGCCGGCGCAGCAGTTCGCGACTCGACGTCAGCAGCGCCCCGGCCTGCACCACGTCGTCGAACCACTCCTCGGGAACGTCGTAATGATCGCCGTGAAACCCGCGGCGCGGGATCCCTGCCCGGGCCGCGAACTCGTGCAGCTCGGCGTAGCTCACGTCGCTGACGAGATGTGACCACCGCCGGCCGTTGTGCCACCAGATCGGCTCGTCGATCAGAACAGCCACCAGGCCACTGTGCCCTAGCCTGACGGCGATGACACAGCCGGAGGTCGAGATCCGGAGGGCGTGGCGACACGCGGCCGGCGTCGACCACGACCGGCTGATCGACGGTCTGCTGCTGAGGTATCGCGAGCCGCATCGCCGCTACCACACGGCCACGCACATCATGATGGTCGTTCGCCACGTGCACGAGGTCGCCGCGGCGCTCGCTCGACAGCCATCGCCACAGCTGATCGTCGCCGCCCTGTACCACGACGCGATCTACGACCCCCGCGCCGCCGACAACGAGGCGCGCAGCGCCGAACTCGCCGATCGCGACCTCCGTGAGGTCGGCTGGTCGGGTGAGCAGCGCGGAGCCGTCACGACGATGATCGCCGCCACCGCGACTCACGTCACAGACGACAGCGGCGAGCAGACGGCGATCCTGCTCGATGCCGACCTGGCGATCCTCGGTGCCGAGCCACGGGCGTACCAGGCCTACGTCACTGGGGTCCGCGCCGAATACTCGTTCGTCGGCGACCATCAATGGCGGGAGGGCCGCGGTCGCGTGCTGCAGAGCTTCCTCGACCGGCAGCGCATCTTCGTCACCGAGCCGATGCGTGCCACGCGCGAACATCGGGCACGGGCCAACATCGAGGCCGAGCTGGCGACACTGCGCTGACGAGTCGAGCCGATCGGTGATTGACTTGACGGTGTGAGCGAGCTGGAGACCCGCCCCGTCGAGACGATCGTCGACGTCGACCTCGATCTGGACCGCGAACGTCAGACCGGCGAGCCGACCGCCGCACACATCGTCAAGACCGAGCCGGGCGAAAGTGCAGCAGCAAAGGTGCTCGAGGCGCGGATCTACGGCACGCCCCTCGAGGCGTTGTGCGGCCACGTGTGGATCCCGTCTCGCGACCCGAAGCAGCTTCCATTGTGCGAGGCGTGCAAGAACATCTACGAGATGTACCGCATGTTCAACGACGGCCTCAACGACTCGCCAACCGACTGAGCATGGGCGACGTCGAGCCGGAGCTGCGCATCCGCGACGCGGCACGAGCGTTGTTGATCGATCCGGACGATCGGGTGCTGCTCGTCCGCTTCGAGTTCCCGACGGCGACGCGGTGGGCACTGCCGGGCGGAGGGGTCGAGGACGGCGAAAGCCACATCGAGGCGTTGCGCCGCGAGCTCGAGGAGGAAGTCGGGCTGGTCGACGTCGAGATCGGTCCGCAGGTGTGGCACCGGTTGCACATCGTGCCGTTCCTCAATGGTCAGTTCGACGGCCAGCGCGAGAAGATCCATCTCGTGCGGTGCGCAGCCTTCGTGCCGCAGCCACGGCTGTCCTGGGCACAGCTCAACGCCGAGTTCGTGCACGAGATCCGGTGGTGGTCGCTCCCCGAGATCGCCGCCAGCGACGCCCACTTCGTGCCGCGGGAACTGCACACGCTGGTCGGGGCACTGCTGCGCGACGGACCGCCGACCGAGCCGGTCGACGTGAGCGTCTGATGCTGTTCGACGCCGACGCCTGGCCGGGCATCGCCGACGGGTCGATCACGACCACGTTCCGCGCCTGGAAGCGCGCCCAGGCCAAGGCGGGTGGCCGGTACCGGGTCGGCGGCATGCTGATCGAGGTCACCGGAGTGCGCCAGGTCCCCGCTGACGACATCACTGCCGAAGACGCCCGGCGCGCCGGCGCAACCGACGTGCGGTCGTTGCGGTCGCGTCTCGGCGGCGCCGACCCCGTGTGGCGCATCGACTTCACCTGCGTGGGCGCCGATGATCGCATCGCTCGTCGCCAATCGACGTCCGCTGACGAGATCGCCGAGGTGATCGGCCGTCTGCGGCGGCTCGATCGCAACGGCGCCTGGACGCACGCCACGCTGCAACTGATCGACCGCTATCCGGGCATCGTGTCGACCACGTTGGCCCGCCACGCCGGTCAGGAGCGTGCTGCCTTCAAGCTCAACGTCCGCAAGCTCAAAGAGCTCGGCCTCACCGAGAGCCTCGACGTCGGCTACCGGCTGTCACCACGCGGCAAAGCGGTGCTTGCCGCGATCGGCTGACTTGGTACGGTCCGACTCGTGACTGCTCCGCTGTGCGTGATCGGCGACTTCGCCTGGGACGTGCTGATCCGCACCAATGCCGTGCTGAAGCAAGGCGGCGACACCTTCGGCGAGGTGATGTTGACCCCCGGGGGCAGCGCTGCCAACGTCGCTGTGTGGGGCAGCCGGTGCGGATTGCCGACCGAGTTCATCGGCAAGATCGGTCGCGACCGCTTCGGCCAGCTCGCCCAAGAGGACCTCGCCAAGGAGAAGGTCGTCACCCACTTCGTCGAGTCCGACGAGCACCTCACCGGTTGCGTCGCCGTGTTCGTCGACCAGACCGGGGAGCGCTCGATGGTGTCCGGGCACGGGGCCGACTTCTATCTGCTTCCATCGGAACTGCCCAAGCAGACCGTGCGCGACGCCAAGCATCTGTTCATGACGGCATGGTCGTTCTTCGTCGATCCGCCTCGAGCGGCCGCCCGTGCGGCGGCTCACCTCGCCCGCGACGGCGGGGCGACGTTGTCATTCGACCCGGCGTCGTTCCAGATGATCGAGGAGATGGGCGTCAACCACTTCCTGGCCTGCACGCAAGACCTGGGCATCGACGTCTTCCTGCCGAACTACCAGGAAGGCGAAGTGCTGACCGGGCTCGACGAGCCGGAAGCGATCGCCGCGGCGCTCGCCAAGCTGTACCCGAACGCATTGATCATGCTCAAGCTCGACGCCGATGGCGCGTTGGTCTACGACAACGGCGTCGCCACGGCGATCCCGCCGGCGACCAACAACCTCGTCGACGCGACCGGTGCCGGCGACTCGTTCGCCGGCGCCTTCCTGGCCCGCTACCTGCGCGGGGCCAGCGCGGTCGACGCTGCTCACTTTGCCACGTCGATCTCGGCGTGGGTGATCGAACATCTCGGAGCGCGGCCGGAGCCGGACGCGAGATTGCGCGGACTCGTCTCATGAGCACAGCCTCAGATCGCTTTCGCCAACTGCACGCCAGTGGCACGTTCGTCATGCCCAACCCGTACGACCTCGGCTCGGCTCGGCTGCTGGCCGCGCTGGGGTACCAGGCGCTCGCCTCCACCAGCGCCGGGTTCGCGGCGACGCTCGGGCGCCTCGACATGATGGTCAGCCGCGACGAACTGCTCGCCCACGTCGGTCCGCTCGCCGCGGCCACCTCGCTGCCGTTGAACGTCGACTCCGAACGTTGCTACGCGGACGATCCGGCGGGTGTCACCGAGACGGTCCAGCTGCTCGCCGGCGCCGGCGCAGCGGGTTGTTCGATCGAGGACTGGAACCCGGCCACGAATGCGATCGACGCGATCGACGTCGCTGTCGAGCGCGTCCGCGCCGCGGCGGACGGTGCGGCATCGACGGGCATCGTGCTGACCGCACGGTGCGAGAACCACTTGCACGGCGTCGACGACCTCGACGACACCATCGCTCGTCTGCAGGCCTATGTCGGAGCCGGCGCCGAGGTCGTCTATGCGCCCGGCCTTGCCGATCTCGGCCAGATCGAGTCGGTCGTCACTGCGACCGGTGTGCCGGTCAACGTGCTGATCCTGCCCGGCGGCCCGAGCGTCAACGAGCTGGCCGGCGTGGGCGTGCGCCGCATCTCCACGGGCAGCCTGCTGTCACGCATCGCCCACGGAGCGATGGTTGCCGCCGCCGAGCGGCTCCGCGACGACGGCACGGTCAGTCGCACCGAACCGTTCCTGTCGTCGAAGCTTGCCGCCGAGGCATTGCACGACTAATCAGCGGCAGCTGACCGCCAACGTTCGATGAACGGCTGCAACGTGAACGCCAACGACTGCTGAGCTTCGTCACCGAGCTCGTACGTCACGTGGCGCACCGGATGACCCAGCGGGTCTGCGCCGGCGCTGCCGAGGCGGGCGCGCACGGTCGCGGCGAGGTCGATCGGAGTTCCGGTCACGACCACGTCGCAGGGTGTTGCTGCGATGGTGGCCACCAGATCGGCGAGCTGCTGGTCGCCGTAGCCCATCGCCGGCAGCACCGGGCCGAGCTGGGTGAACTTCTCGTAGATGTCGACGAGCGAACCCACCGCGTAGGGCCGCGGATCGACGACCTCCCCGCCGGCGTTCTGGGCGGCGACGAGACCGGCGCCGAACGGCATCCCGCCGTGCGTCAAGGTCGGGCCGTCGTCGATGACGAGCACGCGGCGCCCGGCGATGTCGGGCCCTGCGGCGAGCACGGGTGGCGAGGTCGCCGAGATCACGCTGGCCTTCGAGTTGAGGCCGTGCACGATCTCGAGCTCGTCGCGGACATCGTCCGGCGATGCGGTGTCGACCTTGTTGACGATCACGACGTCGGCGAGGCGCACGTTGACCTCGCCGGGGTGATACCCGAGCTCGTGCCCGGGCCGCAGCGCGTCGGCGACGACGATCATCAGATCGGGTGCGTAGAACGGGTAGTCGTTGTTGCCTCCGTCCCACACGACCACGTCAGCTTCGCTCTCCGCGGCGGCGAGGATGTCGGCGTAGTCGACCCCGGCGTACATGATCATCCCCTGGCGCACCGGCTCCTCGTACTCCTCGCGCTCTTCCACGGTGGGATCCGAGGCATCGATGTCGTCGAGAGTCGCGAAGCGCTGGACACGCATCTCGTTGAGCGCGCCGTACGGCATCGGGTGGCGGACGAGCGCGGCACGCAGCCCCGCCTCACGCAACAGGCGAGCAATGACGCGGCTGGTCTGGCTCTTCCCGCAGCCGGTGCGCGTCGCGCAGACGGCGATCACGGGTCGCCGCGAGCGCAAGCACGATGCCTTCGGTCCGACGATGCGGAAGTCGGCGCCGGCCGCCATTGCTCGCGAGGCGACATGCATCACATCGGCGTAGGCGACGTCGGAGTAGGCGAAGACGACCTCGTCGACCTCGCGGTCACGCACGATCGCCTCCAGCTCCGACTCGGGGCGGATCGGGATGCCGTTCGGATAGCGCTCGCCGCCGGCCAACTCGGCCGGGTAATCGCGCTGGTCGATGTTCGGGATCTGCGTCGCCGTGAACGCCACGACCTCGACGTCGGGATCGTGGCGGAAGACGACATTGAAGGTGTGGAAGTCGCGTCCACCCGCCCCTGCGATCAGCACTCTGCGCATGGCTGCCTCCTGGCTCGGCACGTCGGGGTTCCCGATCATCGCCGTGAGCCGACTATCGCGCCTGGGAAATGAGGCAGAGTAGGGCCAATGGACTCTCCGTCAGAGGTCGTCGTCGCCGCGCTCGGCGGGAACGCCTTGCTCCGTCGCGGCGAGCGACCGGAGCTCGAGCTGCAGCGCCGCCGCATCGCCGAAGCAGCACCGGCACTGGCCGCGATGGCCCAGACACATCGGCTGGTGCTCACCCACGGCAACGGCCCGCAGGTCGGGTTGCTCGCTCTCCAGGGGTCGGCGTCGACCGAGGTCGCCGCCTACACGCTCGA
>DATBKA010000440.1:0-4165 GCA_036556105.1 Ilumatobacteraceae bacterium
AGCACTCTGTCGAGCCTGACACGACCGAGCTGGTCACGATCACCGGGCTCAACGACGGGTCGACTCATGTCAACGTCCTCGCCGGACAGACGGATCTGTCGTTCGACCGAGACATCAGTTGCGATCCCGCCCCGAAGGTCAGCTATTCGCAGGCCTGCGCCGAGTTCGACGACACCGTCACGGTGTTGTTGCAGAACCCCGGCGACGACCTGGCAGTCACGTTCACGGTGAACGGGACCGACTACACGCTCGCCCCCGGCGAGACGCTTGCGGTGCTCGTCGATCATCTTGCCGACGGACCGAACACGATCAACGTGTCGATCAACGGCGTCGCTCAGCCGCCGTTCGAGGTGACCTCGGACTGCGACCCGGTGTTCGTCGTCACTCCGGTCTGCAACACCTTGGACGTCGACGCCTCGGTCGCCCTGTACTGGTTCACGATCAGCAACACCGAAGCGGTCGACCTGATCGTTGCTTGGAACGGCGGCAGCGCGACCGTGCCCGCCGGCCAGACGATCAACGTTGCCAGCACCACAGCGCCGCTCGTGCTCACCCACGCCGGCGTCGAGATCGCCCGAGCCGGGGCGGCGGAAGCCAACTGCGAACGTGACGTCGTGGTCACCAAGCAGATGCAAGGCCAACCGCAGTCGGCGGAGGTCTACACCGTGCAGGTGTCCCGTCTCGTCGATGGCTCCTACGTCGCCGTGACCACGTTCGACCTGAACGCTGGTGAGTCCAAGACCATCCACCTGCCCTCCACGCTCGACCCGGCTGGGATCGACTACAAGATCGCCGAGATCGCGTCGGGAACGGCAAGCACCAGCAACGTCAGCCCCGACTCGCTGAAGCTGTCGGGACACCTCGGCGAGACCATCGGTGTGGTCGTGACCAACGGGTACGCCTCGGTGCGGATCGACAAGTCGTCCTCGACCACGTCGGTCTTGCCCGGCGGTCAAGTGACCTACACCTTGCAGGCCGTCAACACGGGCGGGTTGACCCTTGACCCGGTCGTCGTCACCGATCGCCTTCCGAGCCTGATGTCGTTCGTGTCCGCCACCGTCGCCGGCGGTGCGGGGCAATGCTCGCTTGCTCAGTCGGCTCGGCCGCAACTGATCAGCTGCACGATCAACGGTGCGCTGGCTCCCGGTGCCTCGGCTCCGCTGATCACCGTCCTCGCCAACGCCGACGCAGCGGTGACGGCAGGCACGACGTTGGTCAACCAGGCGATGGTGCACGGTGCCTTCACCACGGTCGACGGCTTGGTCGAAAAAATCAACACCGCCAGCGCTGCTGGCGGCGATCTCAGCTGCATTCCTGTGATCTCTGGGTCTGTGTGTGACCTCTCGGCGAAGGTCGGGGTTCCGGTCACCCAAGTCGCAGTCGAGCCATCGACCGGGGTTTCCTCCGCCCCCTCGGCTCAGCTGCCCCGGACCGGTGCGGCCAACCTGAAGACGATGCTTGCTCTCGGCTTCAGCGCTGTGCTGCTCGGCGGTGTGCTGTTGCTCAGCAGGCGGCGGGCCACCCGCTGAGCAACAGACACCGGGGGTCTTACGCTGAGACCAGCTCGCCCTGCGGGCCGGCAGCTTGCGCTGCAGCGTGGCGCTTGGCGCTGGCGGCGTGGATGAAGCCGGCGATCGACAGCAGGATCATCAGGCCGAAAGCGATGAAGCAGACGGTGGCGGCCAGGCCGGCGCGGTCACCGAAGATGCTGAAGCCGTAGCTGGTCAGCAACAGGCCACGAAGCGTCTCGCCCTTGAACATCGTGTCACGCAGGCCGCTGAGCTCAGTGACGCGAGCGTCGAGCTCTTCGGTCGGCTGACCGGCATCCTTGGCTTCCTGTGCGGCAGCCTTGGCCTTGTTCACTTCGCTGCCCAGCGTCGCGTAGGTGGCGCCCTCGACTCCGGCCTCAGTCGCCGAGCTCCTCATGTGAAAGGCGATGTACTGGTTGGCGTAGCACTCCGCCTTCTTCCCGCTGTCGAGCGGGGTCTCGGCGTACTTGGCGAGGCAAGCGCCTCCTGGAGCTGCATCTTCGCCGTGCAGGTTCGCTGCCGGCGTGAAGGTGATCTTCTGTGCAGACAGCTGATCCTTGACGTAGTCATTCGCAAAGCTGGCCTGGTTGTTCAACACGAGCCCGAGCACGAGCAGCAACGCACCGAGGACGACGCCCCCAGCGCTGAACAGCAGGTCGAGTGTCCGACGATTCATTTCCATTCCTCCGAGTGTGAGTTGTGCACTTGTTGTTTGTGCTTGCCTCAGGATGCGGAAGATGCGTGTCACTGACCAGGGACCGTTGGTCCCGATCCACAGTGCTCAGTGGCCCGAACCGGAAATCGGCTCGACGGTCACGACGGCATCGAGATCGATCGGTCCGTACACGTGTGGGAACGGTTGTGGTGCGTCGCTGAGCTGTTCGTAGACGAGCGGGGAGGTGAGTCGTTTCTCGTCGATGTGCAGGAGCAACAGGTCCGTGGCGTCGGCGTAGAAGCTCTTCAACACCTCCGGCCATTGGCTGGCTGTGCTGCAGTGGATGTAGCCCTCCTCGGCGAGGTCGACGCCGCGAGTCGAGCCGGTGTGCAGTCCCTGCGTCTGCGAGCGGGCCCACGTCTGGGCATCGGTGATGTGGAAGATCATCGCCTCGTAGGCTTGCAGATCGTGCGCATCGACGTGTTCACGATCTTCCCGCGGCTCGTCGACGAGTTCTGCAACGAGAGCCTGCTCGGCAAGGCCCGCGCCAATGGACTGCTCGAGCTGCGCGCTCACGACCTTCGCCAGCACACCACTGACGTGCATCGCACCGTCGACGACGCCCCGTTCGGTGGCGGAGCGGGCATGGTGATGAAGCCGGAGCCGATCTTCGCCTCGGTCGAAGCGGTCGATCCGCCGCGACCACTGTTCCTGCTCGGGCCCGGAGGTCGGCGGTTCGACCAGGCAGTGGCCACCGAGCTGGCCGCGCTGGAGGGGTTCAGCCTGCTCAGCGGTCGCTACGAAGGCATCGATCATCGGGTCCACGAGCACCTCGTCGACGGCGAACTGAGCGTCGGCGACGTCGTGCTCAGTGGGGGAGAGGTCGCCGCCTGCCTGGTGATCGAAGCGGTCGTGCGCCTGCTGCCGGGGGCGATGGGCAACGAGGCCAGTCCGATCGACGAGAGCTTCGGCACGTCCGGGCTGCTCGAGGAACCGCAGTACACCCGCCCCGCCGACTTTCGTGGCTGGCAGGTGCCCGACACGCTGCGCAGCGGCGATCACGCCCGCATCGAGCGCTGGCGGCGTGCGCAGTCCCTGCACCGCACGCTGCGCTACCGGCCTGACCTGGTCGAAGCTGCCGGAGGCCTGAGCGAAGTTGACCGACGGCTGTTGGAAGAGTTCCCTCCCGTCACCTATCCTTGAGCGTTCGCCCAACGGGCCTCGCCCCGCCCAGATCCGCCGCGGAGACACGCGCCATGAAGTCCACCGACGTTGTCGACAACCAGTACATCCGCACCGACGTGCCCGACTTCTTCAGTGGTGACGAGGTCAAGGTTCACGTCAAGGTGGTCGAGGGCAACAAGGAGCGTGTGCAGATCTTCCAGGGCAACGTCATTGCTCGGCAGGGAAGTGGTGTTGCCGAGACCTACACGGTCCGCAAGATCAGCTACGGCGTCGGCGTCGAGCGCACGTTCCCGGTGCACACGCCGACGGTCGTCAAGCTCGAAGTCGTCAAGCGCGGCGACGTGCGTCGGGCCAAGCTGTACTACCTCCGCGATCGAGTCGGCAAGGCCGCGAAGATCCGGGAGAAGCGCGACGCGTGAGCGTGCGCTGCCCCTTGGTGTAATCGAGCACCCGCGTTGAGCTCGGACGATCTCGAGAACTTCGAGGCAGAGCGTGAGCTCCAACTCGCTCAGGAGTACCAAGACGTCGCGGCCATGTTCCGCTACGCCGTGGAGACCGAGCGCCGGTTCTATCTGGCCAACGACGTCAAGCTGAATGTCAGCGGAGACGCTTCCAAGCCGGTGATCGAAGTGGAGTTGACCGACGCATGGGTATGGGACATGTACCGGAAGAGCCGGTTCGTGCCGAAGGTGAAGGTGCTCACGTTCAAGGACGTGAACGTGGAGGAGCTCCCCCACACCGACCTGTCGATCTGACGGGGGCGGCGAGAACCGGCAGTGAGACCACACGGCGATCG
>DATBKA010000441.1:0-4053 GCA_036556105.1 Ilumatobacteraceae bacterium
TTGCCGCTCCACGCCGACCCCAGAGCAGCTGCAACCGAGTTGTCGTTGAGCGGTGTCGACGAGCCCCAGATGACCTTGTCGATCAGGTCCAGCTCCTCGGCGGCCTTGAGCAGCTTCAAGCCTTCGGGAGGCGTGAAGTTCAAGACGATCGCACCGCCTTCGCCGGCTTTGTTGACGGCGTCGAGGATGATCGTGTTGGGATCGCTGATCGGCACTTCTGGCTGGATGTCCTCCCATTCGAGACCGTGCGCCTGGGCGTACAGCCCCGCCAACGAGTTGTTGTAGTCGGACGTTGCAGTCTTGCCGGTGATGGTGACCATCTTGCCCTTGGCGCCCTTGTCGATGACGATCTGCGCCGCACCGAGAGCGCTGTAGCCAGGACCCATGTTGGCGGCGGCGATGTTCGGCGAGTTGAAGCACTCGGCGGGCACGCCGGCGACCATGACGTAGTAGCCCATCTCCTTGTAGTAGTCGGCGTTGACCGGGCAGTCGATGATGCTGAAACCACCGACCATCGCCACGACCTTGTCGGTCTCGATCAGCTTGCGGGCGGCCGCGGCGGCATCCTCGGGCTTGAGGTTGTCGTTCTCCATGAGCATCTGCACCGGACGGCCGTTGATACCACCGTTGTCGTTGACGCACTGGAAGTAGGCATCCATCATCGCCGGACCAGTCGTGAAGTCGATGCCTGGCACCGACGTAGTGACGTTGCCGAGCTTGATCGGATCGCCGGTCGCCTTCTGACCGTTGTCCAGACCGCATCCGTCGCCGGCAGTCGCCGGGAGATCGCCGACAAGACCGTCGGGGTTGTCGGTCGACGCGGCACTCGTGCCGGGCGCTTCCGTGTCTGTCGGTGCTTCCGTTGCTGTCGGAGCCTCCGTTGCTGTCGGAGCCTCCGTTGCTGCCGGAGCTTCGGTTGCTGCCGGAGCTTGCGTTCCTGGCGCGGACGTGCTGTCGGATTTGTTGTCGTCACTACCGCAAGCAACCAGGAGCACTGCTCCCACGGCCGCGGCTGCCAATAATCGGCGAGCCATTAAGTCCCCCTTGTCGTGGTTGAGAGTTGTCGCAGGACGGGCGCGCCGGCCCCTTGAAACGGCGCACACCTCCTGTGACGATTGGGCACCATAGTGCATGACATTTGTGCCGACAACTACCGGAGGAAGCGTGCGATTCGTGCACCAGAACATCGCCCTGGAGTGGAGCCGCGACGGGTCTCCGCATGCAACGAAACTGCTGATGTTGCATGGATTGTCTGGCATCTCGACGAGCTACGACGAAGTCGTCGAACAGCTCGACGCCGACGCGGATGTGTTCCGCATCGATCTGCGCGGACATGGCCATTCGGACCATGCCGCGAACACCTACAGCGCGCCGTTCTACACGGCTGATGTGATCGCGTTCATCGAGGAGATCATCGGCGCACCAGTGGTGCTGGTGGGTCACTCGCTGGGCGGCGTGATCACCCATCACCTCACGGCGACGCGACCCGATCTCGTTCGCGCTGCGCTGTGCGAGGACCCGCCCCTCTATTTCTGCGACCAGACTCTGTTCGAGAAGAGCGTGTTCGCCAACATCTTCCCGGTGCTCGAGTCCTCGATGCGTGAGGCCCAGGCCGCGGGCAAGCCGCGGGAGCACTTCGTGTCGATGGTCGCCGACGCGGTGATGCCGTGGGGCCGGGCCGGCGACCACATGAGCGAGCGCGCCGTGCAGAGCCGGGCCGACGCCTTGATGCTCGCCGACCCCGACGTCTGGGTTCCGGCGATCCACGGCGGGGCGCTGAGCGGCTACGACCCCGACGCACCGATCGCCCGACCGATGATCATCCTCCAGGCACACCCCGACATGGGCCCGGCCTTCTTCCCCGACCACGTCGCCCGGCAGCACGCCGCCAACCCCGATGTCGAGATCTGTCTCGTCGAAGGCGCGCCGCACGGGATTCACCAGTTCCTCGGGTCCCGCGACCGATATGTCGAGGCGGTCCGCGACATCATCCGCCGAGCGACCTGAGGAACTCGAGCACTACCGCGGCAACGACATCGGGCGCATCCCACTCGAGCAGGTGACCTGCGCCAGGCACGATCTGGGCACCGCCCCATGCCGCGCTGTTGCCGACCGGGCTGATCTCGTCGAGATCTCCCCACATCGTCAGTCGGGGCGCGGTGATGCGGTGCAGTCGCTTGGCCACGCCGCGATCGTTCAGCGGCCAGAGGATGTTCGCTGCGGCGACGTCGCTGAGGTAGCTGGCGACCGGCGCTTCCTCGGGCCCGAGCTCGGCGAAGCGCTGGACGAATGCTTCCGGCATGCCCTTGGCGAACAGGTGAGCCATGCGCTCCGACGCCGGCGTGCCGAACAGGTTGAAGCCTGGTTGGGAGGCGTCGGTGATCCCAAGTGGCGCGAGCAACGCCAGCCCCGTGACTGCCTCGGGGCGCAACGCGGCGAGATCGGCCGCAATCAGGCCACCGAGCGACGCGCCGACAACCGGGCACGGCAATGCTCCCGTGGCATCCAACGCATCCCAGTACGTCGTCAGCCAGTCGAGGTACTCGTCGCGGGGCTCGAAGCCGGACTGGCCGTCGAAGCCGGGCACGTTCGGCACGACGACCCGCCAGCCGGCGGTCTGCACCGCGCTCATCGCCGGAGACAGCTCGGGGTGCCCGGCGATGCCGAACAGGTAGACGAGATGCTTCGATTCAGCGGGCATTCTGCGGCCACCAGGGATCGTCATACTCGGCGAACACCGACCGCAGCCCGGGAGCAACCTTCTCCCCGAAGAGCTTCGTGTTGAAACGGGTGAGCTCGTCGCTCATGTTGCCGAACTGCAGCATTGCGCACAGGTGGCCGATGCGCAGTTCTCGGGACGCATGCTCGAGTTGCTCGCGCACGGTGTCGGGGCCGCCGATGACGACGTAGCCGTTGTCGACCATCTCGTCCCACGTGAGGTCGTGCTTGGCCTGCTTGTTGCGTGCAACTTGGCGGACCTGGGACTTGTATCGGGCGCGAACCGAGGCCTCGGTGACGTAACCGGGAGCGTCGGCGAACCCGGGGTACACGTGCAGCGAGCGGTTGAAGAAGTACTCCGCCGGCTCTCGGTACAGGCGGTACGCCTCGGCGTCGCTGTCGGCCACCCCGATGAACTGCGTGACCGCGAGACGGTGCGGGTTGTCGTCACGGCCGTGGGCTTCGACGCGCTTCCAGTAGCCACTCACCGTCTCGCGCACCATCTTGTAGCCGTAGTAGGTGAGCGCGCCGTAGACGAAGTCGTTGGCGGCGCAGAAGTCCCACGTCTCGACCGAGCCACCGCCGGGGATCCACACCGGCGGATGCGGCTGCTGCCACGGTCGTGGCACCGGGTTCACGTACCGCTGTTGGTTGAAGCGCCCGTTGAAGGCGAACGGCTCGGTGGCCTGCCAGGCCTTCATGATCAGCTCGATGCCCTCGTAGTACCGCGGCCGCAGCGTGCCAGGGTTCATGCTGTAGCTGTGCGTGGTGTCCATCGCCGTCCCGACAGGGAAGCCGGCGATCAGGCGGCCGCGACTGAACAGGTCGAGCATGGCGAACTCTTCGGCGACGCGGATCGGCGGGTTGTACAGCGCGACGGAGTTGCCCAGCACGGTGATCGCCGACTGGGACGTGCGGTTGGCGAGCACGGCGGCGATCAGGTTCGGCGACGGCATCAACCCGTAGCCGTTGTTGTGGTGCTCGTTGACGCAGATGCCGTCGAAGCCACAGTCCTCGGCGTACACGAGCTGGTCGATGTAGGTGTCGTACGTCTCCGCCATGACCTCGCGGTCGAACAGCGCCGGATCGATGTCGACCCACACGCTGCGATGCTTCACGTTGAAGTCGTCGGGGAACTTCGGATATGGCATCAGGTGGAACCACATCATCTTCATTGCCAGCGATTGTCGCAACCAGGCGAAATCAAGTCCACGACCCCCTCGGACATGGATCATGTCGCGATCGGTCATGGTGTACTACGGTCGTCGACATGGATCTGAGACGGCTGGCCTACTTCGTGGCGGTCGCCGAAGAACAACACTTCGGCCGTGCCGC
>DATBKA010000442.1:0-6962 GCA_036556105.1 Ilumatobacteraceae bacterium
GCTTCCACTTCACGGCGAAGTGAAGGCCCGGGATCGTCGCTCGGATCAACTCGTCCAACCGCTGGACAATGGGCAGCAGATGAGGCATCTGGCGTCGGAACCACTCGTCGATGTCCGCGTGGCTCGACGACGCCTCCGGCGGCTTTCGCGATGCGTTCCCCTTGATCTCTTTCGGCATGTGGGTGTCCCTCCGTTCAGAGCCGCGGAGCAAGTTGACCAAAGTACCCGGCCGGGACGGCAGCGTCGGTGACCGGCCACTACGGTCAGCTCTGATGGAGATGCACATGAAGCGCCATCGAGGACCCAAGGCAGTTTGGTCGCTGGCGTCGCTGCTCACCCGCACGACGCGCCACCTGCCCCATTGGGCACGGCCATTCAAGGACGCGATCGACCGAGTGGCGTTCGAAACGACGATCGTCATAGCACCAGGCGATCCTCCGCCACCCTCCGGTGTTCGCGAACCGCGCCGACCCAAGCCGAGCAACCCCACAGCTTCGAAAGCGCTCGACGAACCGCCCCAACGCTGAGCGAGGGTCATAGAACTCATTTGACTATGGCTGCAGCGGGTCCGGGCTGCCGGCGCGTTGGATGACGAAGGCGAGGGTTGCCAGGCCGCACAACACGTAGAGAGCCGCTTGGGTGTTGAGGAGCACTTTGACGCTGACCTGGTCGATGAGCACACCGACCAGAACGGACCCTCCGATGGCGCCGGCTGCGCCTGTGGCCGATGCGAGTCCTTGGAATCGTCCGAGGAGTTCTGGAGGGCACAGGCGTTGGACCGCTCCCATGGCACCGACCTGTGATGTCATGTTCGGGAGACCGCTGAGTGCGAACAGGACGAAGAACAGCCACAGCGATGTGGTGAGGGCGGAGACGTTAACGAACACGAAGGCCACGAGCCCCAGCCCGCTGTACCCCCACATCATCAGCAGCGTCGGATCGACGTTCTTGGCGCGGCGACCAACGAGGTACGAGGCTGCAAGACCGCCGAAGGCAGCCATCCCTCGGATCAACCCGACGGTCGATTCGTTGCCGCTGAGCACATCGACGACGAACGCGATGAACAACACCGGGAACATCGCGAACGTCCAACTCGCCAAGGTCTGCACGGTGAGGTATCCGACCAGACGAGGGTGTTGGGCGATCTGGTTCCACCCGCTGCGGACGCTCACGTCCCCGTCGCCGGCCGCAGCGTCATCGTCGTTCAGGCTCGGCGTTGGGGTGCGCACGAGCCATGTCGCTGCAGCGACAGCCAGGAACGTCCCACCATCGACGATGACCACGAGGGGCAGCCCACCGGCAGCAACGGCTAATCCGCCGATCGGTGAACCGACGAGGCGCGCCAACGAACCTGCCGCGGCATTCGCCGCGTTGGCCGCCGTCAACTGCCCCGGCGGCACGATGCGCGGCACGAGCGCGAACGACGCAGGGTCGTTCACTTCACGCAGTAGCCCCTGCAGCACGGCGACGATGAACGCCGGCCAGATCCGCTCGGGCGAGACCGCGAGTAACGGCATCAAGCAGATCGCCTGCAACACATTGGTCACGATCACGGCACGTCGCAGATCCCACCGGTCAACGAGGCTGCCACCGTACGGACCCCAGACGATCGACACCAACAACTCGATCACGACGATCGCCGCCGTAGATCGACCAGACCCGGTCTCGACGTAGACGTACGCCGGCAACGCAACCGCGAGCAGCCAATCGCCGGCATTGTTGACGAACCCGCCGACGAGGACGAGACGAAAGTCTCTGTTGTTCCACACGCCCACCGACACGCCTTGGACTGTGACACATCAAGTGAACCGAACGTTGGTTCCGTTCGCCGACCCGTTCGTCACGCTCGCGGCGATCGCTGTGGCGACCGAGCGCCTTGCCATCGGCACGATGGTCACCGCGCTGCCGCGACGCCGGCCGCAGCTTGTCGCTCAGGCGACGACATCCGTCGATCGCCTCTCCAACGGGCGGATGGTGCTGGGCCTCGGACTCGGGGTCGACAGCCACGGCGAGTACTCGGCGTTCGACGAACCGGCGGTCGACGATCGTGCTCGGGCCGCCGCTCTCGATTCCGGAATCGACATGCTCACGCAGATGCTCGCAGGCGAACCCGTGGCGCGGGCTGGCGGGCGCGTCACCACGCCGGCCAGCGTCCAGAAGCCTCGCGTTCCCATCTGGATTGCTGGCCGGGCCGGGCTCACGGCCGGCCCGCGGCGAGTTCGCCGTCACGGGCTGGAGGGTCTGGCACTCGTGGGTGCGGAGGTCTGGGCGCAGGTCGCCCGGCTGACGCGACCGTTGGCCGACACTGGTTAGTTCGTCTTCGGGCCGACCGCCGCGCCGTCGTTCTTGAACACCGCCGTCTGCTGGTAGTCGTTGTCGACGCATCGCGTCGCGAGGTTCAGCGCCGCCGTGCCGGCGAGCAGGTTGACGTCGGACAGGTAGAAGAATCCGCCGCGCCCGCTGATGATGCTGCCGGGCTGCATGACCGCACCCGTCGGGGAGACGACCGCTTCGTTCTGCGCGTCCCATCGCGTGTCGGCCGGCCAGAGGATCGGAAAGCGCTGCTCGATCGCGCCCTGAACGAAGTACAGGCAGTCGCCATCGAGTTGCAGCTCACCCTCGAGCAAGGTCGCCAGCGTTCCGGACGGCGACGACGTCGTCTGGTAGCGCATCACCGGACCGTCGATCGCTCTTGCATCCTCGGCGGTCGTGGTCGACGGCGCAACCGTCGTCGTCGGACCGGCATTCGACGCCGAGCCGCCGCACGCGGCGACCGCCAACAGCAAGACAGAGGCAGCCTTCCGCACGGGCGCAGACTTGCCCGTACTGGTCCACCGGCGCAAGCAGGTTTCCGGGCAGTGTCAATCGATCGCCAACGTGGCCGACTCCTGCGGATCGACCGGCACTGCTTGGTCGCGGAATATCGGCAGCAAGGCGGCGAGACCGATGGCCAAGACGACGCCCGAGCCGGCGGTGGTCCAGCGCAGCCCGACGGCGTCGGCGATCTGGCCTTGGATGAGCGCCCCGATGGGGAAGAGCACACCGAGCACGAAGAAGTTGACGGCTAGGACGCGGCCGCGCATCTCGTCGGGAGCAGAGCGTTGGGCGATGCTCGAGAACGACACGAACGCGTAGCCGTAGAACAGACCTACCGCCACCAACGCCACCGCGGCGACCCACAAGTGGGGCGACACCGCGTACAGCACCAAGGCCGGGCAGAGCAGACCGACACCACCGACCAGAACGCGATCGACGCCGAAGCGCTTGCTCAATGAACCGAGTGTGAACGCCGCACCGACGGCGCCGATCCCCTGCGCCGTCACCAAGATCGAGGTTGAACGAGCATCGCCGTGGAACACGGTGGTGGCCATCTGTGACACGAGGGCGATGAACGGCGAGCCGACCGCAATCGTGACGATCATTACCGCCAACATCCGGCGCATTGCCGGATGGCTCCTTGCGAAGCGCACGCCGTCGGCAAGCGCACCGAAGACCGGGCGTCGATTGCTCTGCCGGCGCGGCAAGCGGATGAACGCCAAGGCGACGATCACCGCGGAGAAGCTGATCGCGTTGCACCACAACGCAGCGCCGATGCCGCCGAGGGAGATGGCGATCGCCGCGAACGCCGGCCCGATGATGCGCCCCAGGTTCCACTGTGCACTCGACAGACCGATCGCCGCGACCAGGTGTTCCCGCGGCACGAGGTCGGGCAAGATCGTCTGGAAAGAAGGCCAGGAGAACGCGCTGATGCATCCGGCGACGAAGCTCAGACCGGCGATCCCGAGCGGTGTGGCCGTGCCGCCGCCGACCCACACCGCCAGCACAGCGGCGACGACCGCGGCCAACGAGTTGCCGATCACCAGCACTCGGCGGCGGCTCCATCGGTCGGCCATCGCCGACCCGATCGGGCCGAGCACACCGTTGGGCAAGAACCCGGCGGCACCGACCAACGCGGTCCACGACGCCTTCCCAGTCGTGTGGGCAACGTAGTAACTGAGCCCGACGGACTCCATCCACGTGCCGGTGTTCGACAGCAGCGCGCCGACCCACATCACCGTGAAGCTGCGCGATCGGAACGGAGCGAGCGAGGCGGACGCCATGCTTTGCCGACGCTACCTGTAACCTGTGCCGACGCGGGCGGAGCCGCAGGCTTTGCCCTGTCGGCCCTTTTCGACCATTTGGAAGAAGATGCGCACCGAGCTGGCCGACACCGTCGCCACCGATACCACCTTGCCGAGGTTCGTCGTCCCCGCTGAGATCCGTCAGTGGGGGGCACGCATGCGCCTTGCCGAGCGCAGCACGCCCCGGGCTGTGGCGATGCTGTTGGAGACGATTGCTCTGTACGCCGGTTGCGTGTTGTTCGGTGAAGCGGTCGACACGTTCTGGGGCTGGGTCGTCGCCTGGATCGGCCTGACGATGTGCATGATGCGCATCGACGCCGTCCACCACGAGGCCATCCATCGCAGCTTGTTCCGGCGGCGCTGGCCGAACGACGTCGTCGCCTCGATCTCCGGCGCGGTCGAAGGGTTCCACGGTCCCACGTATCGCTGCTTCCACTTGACCCACCACGCGCTGACGCGACGCGACGCCGACCCCACCGACCCCGAGGGCTTCTACGACGAGGTGCTCACCCAACCGCACCGGCTCGGGCCACTGCACATCACGGCCCGTGGCGCGCTCGTCGGTGGGGTGCTGATCGGTGGCGTCACCTTCGTCGTGCAGCTGACGGTGAATGCAGTGGCGACGTTGATGGGCCGGCCGCCGGCGTATGTGAGAGCCGCATCACTGGAGCGGCACGTGCGCCGATGGGGCGCGTTGGCGTTCCTGCTCTGGGTCGGCGTCGTGGCGATCGCGGTGATCTCCGGTCGCTCCGACGAGCTCCTGCGGTGGTGGGTGGTGCCGATGCTGTGGTTCTTGTGCGGCCCGTACACCTTCTTCGCCCTGCCGGAGCACTGCGCCGCGCCGCACAACAACCCGATGGTCACCTCGACCGGCACGGTCCGCTCCAATGCGCTCTATCGCTGGCTGACGCTCGACGGCAACTACCACCTCGCCCATCACGTCTTCCCCACCGCGTCGTGGTGGAGGCTCGACGAGGCCGACGCCAAGCTGCGCAACCTCACCGGCCTGCGCTACTCCGGCTACCTCGCCTTCTACCGCGCCTTGTGGCGTCGCCTCGGCGCCGGCACTAGTACAGCGTCTGACAGTGCGGAGCCGGCGATGTCAGGAAGAACGCATCGGCACGTCGCAGTGTCGGACCGTCGCGGCAGACGAGACGGCCGCCGGCTGCCAGCTGCGAAGGGGTGACCCCGCCCAGCAGCAGCGCGCCGATCGACGGGTGATCCATGGTCAGGTCCGGACGGGAGCGCACTCGCTTGCAGGACGCACCGTCGAGCGAGCCCTCGATCGCCCAGCGCTCGCCGTCGACCTCGACCACGAACCGGTCCGCCGTTCCGTAGGTGCGTGCCGCCATGCACGTCGCCACGTCGCGCACGTTGACCCACGTGCCGTCGTTGAGCGCCGTGGTGCGCAAGGCGCGATAGTCGGTGAGCAGATACGGCAATGGGTCGTCGACCGGCACCTGCCGGGAGACGATGGTGCCGACGAGGTCGACGCCGAGGAGCGTGTGCCACAGCGCGGCATGAGCCTCGCCTGTGGTCGCGATCAGTTCGACCATGCGCATTTTGTGCGACGGCTGGCCGTCGTTCCACTGCGGCTCCACTCGGTACACCGCATAGCCGTCGGCGTGAGCGATCTGCACGGACGGGCTGAACCCGCCCTGGCGTTCGCTGCCCATCCGCATCAGGAAGCGATGCCACGCTTCGCTGCGATCCACCTCACTCGAACGAAGTCGATGGAAGCGCGACCACACCTCCATCCGGTGCTTCAGCGCCTCATCACCCTCGATGAACCGCACGGCACCCGGCGGTGGTTGGAACTCGGCACGCAGCTGCGCCAGACGGCGATCGATCGCGGTGACCCGCACCTGGCTGGCCACGCCGAACCCGAACCGCTCGTAGATCCCACCTTCGCTGGCCGCGAGCATCGCCACCGGCTCGCCACGGCGATCGATGTCGGCCAGGCTGCGCTGCATCAGTCGTGTGAGCAGTCCCTGGCGGCGATGTGTCGCCGCCGTCGCCACCCATGTCAGTCCACCCATCGGCAACGCCGCTCCGCCTGGGACGGTCACCGACAACGTGAAGACCCCCACGACACCGACGATGTCGCTGCCGTCCAACGCCAGTTCGAAGCGGCTGATGTCGTGGATCGGGCGGGTGTACTCGATCTCCTCGGGCGTGTACGAGCCGCCGAAGGCGCGTGCATCGGAGTGGCAGATCGCCGGCCAATCCTCTTCGACTGCGGTGCGAAAGGTGATGGGCATCGGACGAGTCTGGCCGTTGTCTCCAGGCCCGAGCCAGTAATTTCCTGCGCATGGCCACCTTCAGACCCGAGCGAGTCGTCTCCGACCTGCGCGCCCTCGCCGACCGCACCGGCGGCCCGGACGGCAGCAGACGGCTGGCATGGACACCGGAATGGCTGGAGGCGCGAGCGATGCTGCGCGAGTCGTTGACGACGTTGCCGGTGGAGGTCGACGAGGACGAGGCGGGCAACATCTGGGCTGTCCTGCGCGGCGAGCGGCCGGAGATGCTGGTGGTGGGCAGCCACCTCGACAGCGTCCCGAAAGGTGGTTGGCTGGATGGTGCGCTTGGCGTTATGTCGGGACTGGAACTGTTGCGTTCGCTGGCCGACGAGGGCACGCCACCTGTGACGGTGGCGCTGGTCGACTGGGCGGACGAGGAGGGGGCGCGGTTCAGCCGCAGCCTGTTCGGCTCCGCGGCGTGCGCCGGCACGCTGGATGTCGACGTGCTACGCGGCTTGACCGATCGCGACGGCAACCAACTGCCGGACGTGCTGGCGGCACACGGTGTCGACATCGACAACCTCGATGGGGCGCGGACACG
>DATBKA010000443.1:0-2664 GCA_036556105.1 Ilumatobacteraceae bacterium
CGTCGGGCCCGCCGTCGGCCGGCATCGCCGCCCACTCGTCGCTGTGTTGGAACCAGCTCATGCCGAGCTCGAGGTGACGTTCGCGCTGGTCGCCGCTGCGATGGTTGACGACGACGGGCTGGACCGTCAACGGCACGACGAGATCGCTGTCGGCGACCTGATAGATGTTCCACGGCCCGACCGCGGCGAGCTTGGTGAGCTCCGGTTGACGGTCGGCCTGCGACTTGGCCTTCTCGGTGAACACCATCAGGTACTTGACCCCGAGCGTCTGCAGGTACGGAACACCCTTCGTAGCGTTGTTGTCGTCGTAGCGCAGCTCACGCACCGGATTGGAGCTGTTGCTGCTGATCGCGGCGGCGGTGACGAAGTGGTACGGCGTCGTCCCGCTGGCCTCGAAGAACAGACCCTCCATGCTGGCGATGCACCCGTCCGTCCAGTGCGGCAGCAGCATCAGCGCCATCGTCGTTCCGTACTGCCCGTTGTCGCCGTTGTTCTCCCACATCGCCCGACCACAGCCGTGCGTCGTGTCCGCGCCGAGCGCCTTCATCTGGTCGATCAGCGACTTGTACTCGCCGTACGCGTCGCGGCCCTCGTAGCCCATGAAGTTGTAGCGCGTCCATCCGTCGCTCTGCGCGTCCTTGGCGTCGGGCGACAACGTGATCGGGTTCCACCCGCCGATCCCCCACGAGTACACCGCCTTGCCGTGCTGGGTGATGATCCGCCCACCCGGCACCTGTTGGAACAGGAACAGCTCCATCACCAACACGACCACGCTGACGACACCCGCTGTCGCCGCGCCGACCTTCCACGTGTTGCTCCGCGCCCGCGGCCCGCGCGTGCCGCGCACGACAACTTCGACGAACTCGACGATCCCGACCATCATCAGCATCAGTCGCAGCAGGTAGAGGAACGGCAGCAGCCGCGGGTTCCACAACAGCCCGATGACCGGCAACGAGTTCTTGGCCAGATACACGAACGCGGTCAACGCCAAACAACAGATGCCGAGCCACGCACCGACGAGATGGCGGCGCACCACGGAGGCGACGAAACCGAACAGCGCGAAGCCGGTGACGACCACGTCGAGGAACGTCGTCCACGGGAAGAACATGTCCCAGTACGAGTCGGCCGCGCCGTCCGGCCGGCCGTGGTACTTCATGTCGGTCATGAACGAGTGGTTGCCGAGGAACGGCACGACCCAGAACGCGCTCAACAACATGGCGCCCACCAACACGGTGGCGCCGTACGTGAAGCGCGTCCGATCCATCCAGATCGCCCACATCAGCAGCGCGCCGAGCACGACGAACAGCAAGACGATGCCGTGGCACAGCATCGCCAAGGCGATCAGCACCGCGGCCCACGTGCGGAACTTCCCCGTCTCGAGACCGCGGGCGAGCACGCCCAAGCCGAGGATCGCCAAGGAGAGGGCGATCGAGAACGAGAACTCCCCGGCCATCGTGCTCTTCACGTTCCCGCCGTAGATCGAGAAGCTCTCGTCGTAGAGGAAGATCGTCGCCGCCAGAGCCATCAACTCGGGCATCGGGTAGCGGAAGCGGGCCAGCCGGCCGAACGCCCAGCAGCACACCGGCAGCGTGACGAGCCCGAGGATGGCGACGAGCTTGAAGGCGACGCCGTACGGGAAGACCGTGTTGAGGGCGACGATCATCAGCGCCGGCACGACCATGTAGAAGCGATACAGCGGGAACCCCGCGTACCAGTAGTTGCTCCATCCCGACAGCTGCCAATGCGGGAGGAGGTGGTCGCGCAAGTACGCCGGCGCCATCACGTGCGCACCCATGTCGCCACCGGTCGGTGTGTTGTTCTCGAAGACGAGGTCGAGATGCACCACCTTCAACACCGAGAACGTGGTCCCGCCGACGAGGATCAAGGCCGTGAGGTAGCGGGCGATGCGCTCGTTCGTCCACGGCGCGTCGAGCCAGTTGCGCGGCCGGCGAACGATGCGCGCGGCGATGCGATCGATGAGCCGCCGCCGCGGGGGCCCCGGCGGCCACGGGCTCGTCGACTCCTCGTCCGCAGCCGCGCTCGGTCCCTCGAGTAACTCGGTCATCTCGGGCGACATTGTTCCACCTCGAAAGTGGTCGCCGACCGTCACCCCATCGCTCGTCACGTGCGCGCCACCAGCAACAACCCGGTGGCGTTGAACGCCATGTGAGCGAGGATCCCCATCCCCAGCCGGCCGGTGCGCATCGCGCACACACCGAGCACGAGACCGAACACGAACAGTCCCGGGTACTCGACCCACCGGAAGTGGATCAGCGCGAAGAACGCGGCCACGGCGACGACGGCCACGGCATCGCGAACGCGTCTGGCGACAGCGCGTTGCAGCAAGCCGCGATAGACGAGCTCTTCGACGAGTGGGGCACCGACGACCACGATCACGACGAGGCCGACGAGCCAACCGCCGTGGGCGCGGTCGTAGAGGTCACGTGCGTTTCTCTCGACACGGGATCGGCTGAACGTGTCGGGCCATGCCCGTTCGAGCGGCCAGTAGACCGAGCGGACGAGCACGAGTTGCGAGAGCACTCCGATCGCCACGCCGAGCAGGTCGACCGGGGCGAACCGCAGACCGAAGTCGGCGACGAAGTCGTGCCGTCCGAACCGCTGACTGACTGCCCACAACGCGGCGAGCATCGGCGCCCACAGCGC
>DATBKA010000444.1:0-5284 GCA_036556105.1 Ilumatobacteraceae bacterium
CGCGCGATCTCCTGCTGTTCGGGCGTCAGCGAGTCAAACGTCGCGTCAGCACGATGGGCCAGTGCTCCGGTGACGCCGCCGATCGTCCGGCACGCATCGAGCGTCAAGATGCCCGATCGTCGCTGATCGAACAGCTCGGCCATCGTGAACTGCAGCAGCGCCAATGCCGCGGGACGCTCGCCGAGCTCACTGACGAGGTGGCTCATCAGCCCACTCTCCAGCTCGACACCCGACCGGGCCGCCGGGCCGATGATCGCCGCCTCCAGCTCGTCGGGGCTCGGTGGCACGACGGTCAGCGAGCCTGCGTCGAGCAACATGGCGAACGCCCGGTACTGCAACGGCCTGTCGTAGAAGTCGGCGCGCAGCGTCGTGATGATCCGCACCCGGGACCTGGCGTCGAACGCGGCATGCGCCAAGCCTTCGAGGAATGCCTTTCGGGCGTCCTCGTTCTGGCACACAGTGAAGATCTCCTCCAGCTGATCGACGACGAGGAGGAGCTCGGAGCCGTCGTCGGGCAACGCGCCGCGCACGGCGCGTCCGAAGCCGCCCGCAGCCTCCAAGGATTGGCGCAACTCGGCGATCGGACGGACGGCCACGCGTCCTATAGCCATTGTCAACTCGGCCAGCGGGTCGTCGCCCGGCGTCATCGTCGTGACGAACCACGAACCCGCGATCGCGCCACGCCGCACAACGGGCAAAAGCCCGGCGCGGACGAGTGACGACTTCCCGCTGCCCGATGGTCCGATGACCGTGATGAACCTGGCACCGGCGGCAAGACGATTGACGAGCTCGTCGATGAGTCCGTCGCGTCCGAAGAAGTCAGCGGCGTCGCTCTCCTCGAACGGTCTGAGGCCCTTGTACGGATTTCGATCTCCCAGCGTCGAGCGCGCCCGACGGCTACGCCCGCCAGCGGAACGCGCCCCGTCGCAGGCACTCGAGAACTCCTCCGCCGACGTGAAGCTGTCCGCGGACAAGGACCGCGTCGAACGCGAGATGATGTCGATCACCGCGGCGCTGAGGTCCGGCCGGAGCCGACGGAGCTGATCGACCGGATCCAGGCTCCGATCGAAGGGCTGCGGAGCCGCCAGCATCTCAGCCAGCAACAGCCCGAGCGAACGAACGTCGTCCGCCGTGTCGGAGTGCTCGGCGAGCGCCACGGCGATGGCGAAGTCGGCAATGTACGCGCTGCCGCCCGCGTCGAGCAGGATGTCACCGGGAGACAACTGTCCATGCATCACTCCGTGACGATGCGCCTCGGCGAGCGCGTCGGCGATCTGGCCGGCGACCATCAGTGAGTCGTTGACCGGTCGCCGGGTCAGCAGGGCCGACGCCAGGGACCCGCCGCGGAGGTACCGCAACACGAGGTAGGCACCGCCGGCTTCCCTCCAGTAGTCGTACATCGGGACGATGTGGGGGTGTTCGAGCCCGGCGACCATCTGCGCTTCCGCCTCGAAGCGTCGAATGAACTGCGGGTCGTTGGCCACGCTCGCCGGGATCATCTTGATCACGACCTCGCGACCGACGGAAGGCTGAACGGCCAGCCAGGTTTCCCCTGAGTCACCGCTGCGGATCTGCTCGACGAGCCGGTAGCCGCGTAGGGCGCGACCGACGGGCGGCTTGGCGAGCGATGGATCTTGGTCCAGGATCTGTCGTTCCAGTAGGCGCAACTCCGTCGACGGCTCCAAGCCGAGCTCGTCGCTCATCGCCAGTCGATGATCCTGGAAGGCGCGCAGTGCCTCTGCGTGGCGCCCGCACCGGTAGAGCGCCGTCATCAGTAACGAAAGGGGACGTTCACGGAGCGGTTGCTCGGCCACCAATCGCTCGAGCTCCGGCACGACTTCGCTGGCGGGCGCGACGGCGAGACGCGCTGCGGCGAGCTCTTCGAGCGCGACGAGCCGCTGCTCTTCGAGACGTCGTGCATCGACTTGTGCCCACGGCTCGTCGGCGAACTCGAGCAGCGCTCTGCCCCGCCACAACATCAGGGCGTCGTTCAACAGAGCTACGGCGCGCTCTTCATCGCCGTCGACCATCGCGGCGCGGCCGGCGACGAGCGTCTCCTCGAATCGACGGCTGTCGATCAGATCGCCGTTGGCGACCAGCACGTAACCGGGCGGGCGGCTGACGATGCGGTGCTCACCATCCCCCACCGACCGGCGGAGACGGCTGACGTAGGTCTGCAGCGTTGCGTCTGCCGCCACCGGTGGGTTGTCTCCCCAAACAGCATCGATCAGGCGATCCACGGGGACCACCCGGCCGGCATTGATGACGAGCACGGCGAGCAAGCGGCGCATCAGGGGGCCCCCGACCCCAACGGTGCTTCCGTCGCCGTCGGCAATCTCGATGGGACCGAGCACTCGATACTCCACGGAACACCCCCCTTGGTGCCAGCGAACGGGCGAAGCGTAAGCCCGCGGACTTTCAATTCGCTGACAAAGCCAGTGTGCGCCTTGAGCAGGCTCTCGGCAATGAGAACGAGCCTGGAGAGCGATCGATCCGATGCCGCTGACACTCCGCTCTCGAGAGGAGTGAAAGCAGTGCCGCTCACCGTCGGCGCATGCGCCGCCTCTTCATCGCCCTCGTCATCTTTCTCAGTCTGCCCGTTCGACCGGCGGCGGCCGGGCCGTCGTCGGCGAGTTGCGCGGCGTCGACATCGACCACCGACGTCAACGCCTACCTCGCCTCGAAGTCGGCGTTGCTCCACGGTGACTACCAGCGCTCCCTGCAACTTGCCGATGGCCGGGTGCTGTGGACCTTTCAGGATGCTTTCGTCAACGCCGGGGGCGGCAGGACACGGCTGATCCACAACGCTGGGCTGCTGCAGACAGGCCCGTGCTTCCAACTGCTGCGTGGAGGGAGTGACGGCGCCCCCGCTGCGTGGCTGATGGCAGAGCCCACCACGCCGTTCCATCGCTGGTTCTGGCCACTGGACTCATCGATCGCGTCGGACGGGACCATCCGCATCTTCATGGCTGAGATGCGTGAGCTCGGCAACCACTACCTCGCCAAGGTCGAGCCAGTTGCGACGTGGATCGTCACCGTGAGCCCAACCGACCTCAGCGTCCTCGACGCACGCCCGGCGCCCGATTCAACACCGTCGCTGTACGGCTGGTCCATCACGTCGGACGAGCGCTGGACCTACCTCTACGGCTACTGCTATCGCCAGTTCGGCTGGGATCCCATCCCGTTCAGCGCCACTGCTCGCGGACACGATCTCGGCTGCTCCGCGGACGTGTACGTCGCCCGAGTCCATCGCGGTCACCTCGAGGAGCCTCCGAGCTACTGGAACGGCGCAGCATGGACCTCAGATGCTTCGGCCGCGGCACCAGCTCTGCCTCGCGCCGGCAGGGCGATCAACCCCGCGCAGGTGCGCTGGACAGGACGCGAGTTCGTGGCCGTCACGAAGGTCGGTGACTGGTGGGGAAACACTGTTGTCGTCGACGTCGCGCCGAGTGCACACGGTCCATGGACGACGACAACGACCCTCAAGGTGGATCCGCTGTGCGACAAGTGCAACACCTACTTCGCGTCGATCGTGACACCGTCGGGCTCTTCGGGCGATCTCACAATCGGACTTTCGAACAACCGGTGGGACGGAAGACGGTCGGCGGCGTACCACCCGACGCTGATGACGGTCGCGTGGCCCCGCACGAAGCCCGGATCGCGCCAGTCGTGAAGTGATGCGTGGAGCCACTCGCGCGGTGGGTACCGTTCGGGATTGTGCCGGAGGGCGACACGATCAGACGCCTCGCCGACAAGATCGGCCGCCGCTTCGGTGGCCAGCGTTGCCTGCGCAGCGTCACCCGCGATCCTCGCCTCGTCGGTGTCGACTTAACCGGCACGACCTTGATCGAGGCCGACGCCGTCGGCAAGCACCTGTTCCTCCGCTTCGACAACGGGACGACGCTCCATTCCCACTTGCGGATGACCGGCTCGTGGACCGTCGGGCCCGCCTCGTCCGAGCCGGAATGGCGTCGTCGCGTCGAGCTGTGGTTCGAGTCGGGTCGGCTGACAGGCGTCGACCTGCCCGTCGTCGACGTCGTCCGCACCGACGCTGAACAACGAATCGCCGGTCATCTCGGGCCGGATGTGTGCGGACCTGTCCTGCCCGACCTCGACGAAGCCGTCGAGAGATTGCTGGCCGCGCCCGACATAGCGCTGGCCGCAGCGTTGCTCGATCAGCGCAACATCGCCGGGTTCGGCAACGTCTATGCAATCGAGGTGCCGTTCATCGTTGGCGTTTCGCCGAACCAACCGGTCGGTGCGATCGAGGGGCTCGACGCCATCGTCGCCTTGGGCACGGCGATCATCCGCACCAACGCCGAGCGCGGGCCACAGAACACGACCGGCCGCCGTCTCGCTGCCGCCGATCATTGGGTCTACGGGCATCGCGGCCAACCCTGCCCGATCTGTTCGGCGACGCTCGACGGCTACGACGATCGCCAGAGCGCATGGGGACGCGTCTCGGTCTGGTGCCCGACCTGCCAACCACTCGAAGACATCCGCCGCGTCGACATGGTTCGCCTCGCCAAGTTGACGGCGTTGCACCCGGCGCGACGCCAACCGTGCTTCCCGCGCACGTAGCTGTCGGCGACGCCTAGGCTCGCACCTCGCGGGCGGCAGGAGGAGGTGGCTTCATGCCAAGCACGGTCCAACTCGGCTCGACCGGGGACGACGTCAAACGCCTGCAACGAGTGCTGGCCCGATCGATGGTCACGTCGCCGTTCGGTCCGATCACCGGAGTGTTCGACGCCGCGCTCGACACGGCGGTGCGTAGCTATCAATCGGCGGAGGGGCTCGTCGTCGACGGCATCGTCGGGCCGGTGACGTGGTCGCACCTCCCGCCGTATCGCGAGGCGAGCCCGCGGCTGCAGAACGGTTCCACCGGTCCGGTCGTGGCCTGGCTGCAGTTGGTGCTGGCGGGCACCGTGATCGCTGCCGATTGGGCGGTGTACTCGGGGCCGATCGACGGCCGGTGGGGACCGCTGACCGACGCCTCGCTGCGCGATCTGCAATCGGTCAAGGGAGTGACCGTGGACGGGATCGTCGGCGACCAGACCTGGTTCGCCTGGCTGACCCCCGGAACAGCGCAGAAGCTGACGCTGGAGGCGGCCTGCGGCCTCCTCGATCGCATCGGCCCCTGACTCACCGCCCGTTCAATGGGCGCGAGAACTGCCACCGGTGGGGTGAATTCGACCCCAACCAGGCTCAATGGGCGCGAGGAGTGCCACCGGCGGCGTACTTTCGCGCCCAACCCGGTCGCGGGCAATGGGCGCGAAACCGGTAC
>DATBKA010000445.1:0-1826 GCA_036556105.1 Ilumatobacteraceae bacterium
CACGGTGCAGCGCCTCGACTGAGCCGTAGCGCCGGTCGGGATCCTTGCGCATCGCCGTCAGGCACAGCGTGTCCAGATCGGCCCACGCACTCGGTCCAGCGGTCTTCCGCGCAGCAGCCAACGCCGCGGATGACGGTTTCAGCGGATCGGTGTCGGTGACGAGGCGCTCGACCTCCGCTGGCGTACGGTCGGCAAGGTCGAACGGCGTCCGACCGGCGAGCAGCTCGTACAGGATCACGCCGAGCGCATAGACGTCGGTGGCAACGCCGGTGATTCCGCCACGAATCTGCTCTGGCGCCGCGTAGGCCAGCGTCATGAGGCGGGGGCCGGTGCGGGTCAGGTCGTCGTGCTCGGTCGAGATCGGCTTCGCGATGCCGAAGTCGAGGAGCTTCACCGCACCGTCTCTGGTCACGAGGATGTTCGACGGCTTGAGATCACGGTGCACGACCATCTGACGGTGCGCATATTGGACCGCTTCGCACACCTGGCCGAACAGCGCGAGCCGCTCAGCGACCGACACCTGCCGATTGCGGCAGTACTCCGTAAGCGGAACCCCTTCCACGTACTCCATGGCAAACCAGGGCGTACCGTCTGGCAGCGTGTCAGCGTCGTAGAGTCGCGCGATCGAGGGATGATTGAGGTGCGCCAGGATCCGTTGTTCGTCGGCGAAGCGCTCACGACGTGCCGGCGACAGCCATCCGTCGCGCAAGATCTTGATCGCGACCAGGCTGCCCAGATCCGTTCGTTCGGCCAGATACACGACGCCCATGCCCCCTTCACCGAGGGGGCGGCGCAGCCGATAGGGATGGAACCGCTCGGGTTCGAAGGACGTGGCGCGAGGTGGCAAAACCACGTCGCGTGCGATGACCGAGACGTCCCTGTCGAGTAGCGAGGTGCGCCCATCCTCGTCGAGGAGCGCGAGCACATCGTCGACGAGTGTCGGGTCGTCGGCGCAGCTGGCTTCGAGCCGTGCGCGCCGCTCGACTGCAGGCCGATCGGCGACGTCGTGAAATAACGATTGCACCCGATCCCACCGCGTGCTGTCCATACGGGAGGGGACGCTATCACTCTGCTATAGCCAACGCAACGAGCAGATCGTGCGGCGTGTAGTACTGCTTTCCCTTGTTGCCTCGTGGCCGAGGCACGACGACAGAATCGGAATTATGGGCTCGACGGCTCAGTCGAGCTCAGGCGAGACGACGACGTTGTTCGCCTCGTTCGATTCCTCGACGATGTCGTCGGCGTCGACGAACGCGATCACGAACTGGCCGGTCGCATTCACGCCTGGCGGGAGCACTGCGTGGAGCTTGCGAACCTGCGAGTCGCCTTTGGCGAGCGGCTTGACGGCGACTTCTCTGATCAGCGTGTCGGAGTCGTCAAGCACCGGATCGGCTGAGAGATAGAAACGCAGCGCCACGCGCGGCGTCGATCCCAGGCTCGGATTGATCGCGACAAAGGTGCCGGTCAGCGTGCAGTGACTCGCATCCGGACCGTGGCAGGACACGACGAGGTCGTCGGCCCACCGGCCCGTGAGTCCCGGCAGTGGAGTCGAACCGGAACCCGCGAGCGAAAAGCCGAACGCGTCCTGCGCCTCCGAGATCTCGGCAATGCCGGTCGTGTTCTGGCCAATGGCCTGACTGCGAGCGCTCCCGAAAAACGCGAACGGCGGGTAGAACACGATCACCGCGCCGACGCCGTTGCCGGCCGTCGTGTCCTCGTCCGGGACGCCCACCGCGATGTCGAACGTGCCGTCGCCGTCGAAGTCTCCGGCGGCCACGGCGTGACCGAACTGGTCGGCCGGTTCTCCTGTGCCGCCGGCGTCTTCT
>DATBKA010000446.1:0-2577 GCA_036556105.1 Ilumatobacteraceae bacterium
CCTGCCGTACGAGAAGCGACGCGAGCTGCTCGCCGGCCTCGTCGAGCCAGGGTCGAACTGGACGGTGCCTACTCACCGCATCGGCGATGGGGTTGCGCTGCTCGACGCGACCGTCGAGCGCGGCTTGGAAGGGGTGATGGCCAAGCGACTGGGCTCGGTCTATCTGCCTGGCAAGCGCACGCCGAACTGGCGCAAGGTCAAGAACCGGCGCCAGGTCGACGTGGTGGTCGGCGGCTACCGGCCGGGCGGCGGCAATCGCGAGTCGACGTTCGGGGCGCTGTTGGTCGGCGTGCCGGAGCCGGCCGGATTGCGGTTCGCCGGCGGCGTCGGTACTGGGTTCAATCAGCGTGTGCTGGCCGACCTGACCAAGCGCCTGCGCCAGCTGCGCACACCCGAGTGCCCGTTCATCACGATGCCGCCTCGCGAGTACTCGCGCGACGCGATCTGGGTCCGCCCCGAGCTGCGGGCGCGCATCGAGATCACCGAGTTCACCAACGAGGGCTATGTGCGCCACTCCAGCTTCATCCGGCTGATCGAGTAGCGCCGTGCTGACTCGTGCCGACGCTGAGCGCCTCGACGAGGGCGACCCGCTCGCCTCGTGGCGGACGGAGTTCGTGATCGCCGACGACCGTGTCGCCTACCTCGACGGCAACTCGCTGGGGATGCCGCCGCGTCGCACGATCAGCCGGCTCGAGCATGTCGTGGGCGAGGAATGGGCCGGCGATCTGATCCGAGCGTGGGATGGCTGGATCGACCTGCCGCGTCGAGTCGGTGATCGACTGGCACCGCTGATCGGTGCCCGCCCTGGTGAGGTCGTCGTCCACGACTCGACGACGATCAACCTGTTCCAGCTGATCGACGCGGCGTGCGCGCTGCGGCCCGACCGACGAACGATCGCGATCAGCGCCGACGAGTTCCCGACCGACCGATACGTCGCTGCCGGAGTCGCCCACGCTCGCGGCATGGACGTTCGCTTCTCGTCGAGTGATCTCGTCGATGTCGCCGTGGTCGTCCGGTCGGTCGTCGACTACCGCACTGCGGAGATCGCCGACGTCGCCGGCGAGACGGCGCGGGCCGCGGCCGCCGGCGCACTCGTGCTGTGGGATCTGTCCCATGCGGCGGGAGCGATCGAGATCGATCTCGGTGCCGCGGGTGTGCAGCTGGCGGTGGGCTGCACCTACAAGTACCTCAACGGCGGCCCGGGGTCACCTGCGTTCAGCTTCGTCGCCGGTGACCTGCAAGCGACGTTGGCGCAGCCGATCTGGGGCTGGTTCGCCCAGGTCGACCAGTTCGCGATGGGCCCCGACTTCACACCCCACGCCGACATCCGCCGGCTCCTGCTCGGAACTCCTTCGATCTTGGCGCTCGCCGCGGCCGAGGAGGGAATCGCCCTCACCGCCGAGGTGGGCATCGCCGCGATCGCCGCCAAGGGTCGGGCGCTCACATCGTTCGCGCTCGACGTCTGCGCGCAACTCGGGCTGGTCAGCACCAGCCCTCGCGACCCGACGCGCCGCGGCGCGCACATCGCCGTCTGCCATCCCAACGCCGCGCAGGCTGTCGCCGCGCTGTTCGAGCGCGGTGTCCTCACCGACTTCCGCCAGCCCGACATCGTCCGTGTCGGCTGCTCACCGTTGACGACGCGGTTCGTTGACGTGTTCGACGGCCTGACTCAACTCGCCTCGGTGCTCGAACGCCTGCGGTGGGGAACCAGCTGAACCGGCGTGGTGGCGTGGAGGTACTCGTCGATCGCTCCGGCGATGCGCTTGCCATCGCCCATGGCGAGGATCACGGTCGCCGAGCCGCGGACGATGTCGCCGCCGGCGAACACTCCCGGCAGGTTGGTCATGCCGTGCGCGTCGGCGGAGACGTAGCCGCGGTCGGTCAACGCCAACCCGGGTGAGGCTGACGTCAGCAGCGGGTTGGCACGGGTGCCGACGGCGACGACGATGGTGCTGCACGGGATGACGCGCTCCGAACCTTCGATCGGGATCGGGCGGCGGCGGCCTGACGCATCGGGCTCGCCGAGCTCGGTGTCGACGCAACGCAGACCGGTGACCCAACGCCCCTCGTTGCCCTCGATGGCCAACGGGCTGACCTGGAACGCGAAGCGGATGCCCTCTTCTTCGGCGTGGTGGATCTCCTCGGCGCGCGCGGGCATCTCGCTGCGGCCACGCCGGTAGACGATCGTCGCCTCCTCGGCGCCCAACCGCAGCGCTGTGCGCACCGCGTCGAGGGCCACGTTGCCGCCGCCGATGACGACGACTCGATCACCGTGCAGGACCGGCGTGTCCGCCTCCGGAAACGCGTACGCCTGCATCAGGTTCACTCGGGTCAGGTATTCGTTGGCGGAGTACACGCCCTTGAGGCCTTCGCCCGGTACGTCGAGGAAGACCGGCAGGCCGGCACCAACCGAGATAAAGACGGCGTCGAACCGCTCGCGCAACTCCTCGAGCGTGTACGTCCGGCCGATGACGACGTTGCACTCGATCGTCACGCCCAACGATTCGAGGCGACGCACTTCCTCCTGGACGATCTCGTTCGGCAGCCGGAACTCGGGGATGCCGTAGGAGAGCACTC
>DATBKA010000447.1:0-5210 GCA_036556105.1 Ilumatobacteraceae bacterium
CGGCAAACGCCTCGAGCAGTGCGGTGAGAATCACACGCAGGCCACCTTCGAGCGCCTTCAGCACCACGTTGCCGGTGAACCCGTCGGTGACGATCACGTCGGCGACCTTCTTCATCACGTCACGACCCTCGACGTTGCCGACGAAGTCGATCCCGGGCGCCTGCGACAACAACTCGAAAGCTTCCTTGCGCAACGTGTCGCCCTTGCCTGGCTCCTCTCCGATCGACAGCAGCCCGACCGACGGACGCTCGATGCCGAGGCGGTGCTTGGCGTAGACCGACCCCATCTGCCCGAACTGCACGAGCCATTCCGGCTGCACCTCGGCGTTGGCGCCGGCGTCGAGGAGAATGTTCGGGCTACTGCCCGGAACCGGGATCGGTGTAGCGATCGCTGGACGGCTGACACCTTTGATCCGGCCCATGCGCAACAACGCCGAGGCCATCGTTGCGCCCGTGTTGCCGGCCGAGACCATCGCCGATGCCTTGCCGTCGCGCACCAACTCGGCAGCGCGAACGAGGGTGGAATCCTTCTTGCGACGTACGCCTTGGGCGGCGTCGTCGTCCATCGCGATCACTTCCGAGGCAACGACCAGATCGAGATCGCCGCGGCCCTCGAGGCCGTCGGGACCGACGAGGACGATCGGGATGCCGAGCTCGGCCGCGGCGTGAGCGCCGGCAACGATCTCGCCCGGCGAGCGATCGCCGCCCATCGCGTCAACAGCGATCGGCAACATGGGGTTGCGATGATCAGCCGACGTCGATGGCGACGCGGTCTTTGTACCAACCGCAGGAGGGGCACACCGTATGCGGCAGCTTGGCGGCCGAGCATCGTGGGCACACGCTGCGCGACGGGGCCGACAGCTTCCAGTTCCCGGCGCGACGACTGCGCGTCTTCGACTTCGACTTCTTCTTCTTCGGAACGGCCACGGCGGAATGTCCTTGACGAAACGGGCTACGAGACTGGCTACGACTCGGGCCGCGAACGAGCGACGAACGAGCTAGAAGAGGTTAGCGGCAGCGACGAGCCTTCCGGCTACTGGTCAGGCAGATTTGCCTTGAGCTGCGCCAACGCATCCCAGCGAGGGTCGGTGGTCGCCTCGGCACAGTTGCAGTCGGCGACGTTGCGGTCGACGCCGCATGTCGGGCACAGGCCGGCGCAGTCGGGGCGGCACAGCGGCGCGACCGGGGCCTCGAGCAGGAGGTTCTCGCGCACCATCGGCGTCAGGTCGATCTGCTCGCCGACGATCTCGAACGCATCGGGATCGGTGATGACGTGCTGGTACAGCTCGTGCACCTCGCTGACGACCTCACCGCTGGCGGGGGCCAGGCA
Source organism: Ilumatobacteraceae bacterium (assembly GCA_036556105.1). Lineage (GTDB taxonomy): Bacteria > Actinomycetota > Acidimicrobiia > Acidimicrobiales > Ilumatobacteraceae > JAENVT01. Next base: position 1,330 of record DATBKA010000447.1, read on the forward strand.
CCGCCGGCAGGCGTCGGACCAGGGGGCACGCAGCTCGCCATCGACGACGATGCCGTCGGTGAGCGACTCGAGGCGCAGGGAGATGTCGACGTTCGACTGCGGATCGAAGCGCCGGTCGGAGATGCCGAGCTCGGCGACCGTGCTGTCGAGGTCGAGGCGCCGTTCGGTGCCGGGCCGGCGCAGCAACTCGGCCGCGTTGATCAACAGCGGGTTCGACATGTGACCCAGGTTAACGGCGCGCCGAGATCACCGATCCTGGTCGAAGAAGCCCTTCGTCGGATCGTCTTCCTCGACCGCCTCCTCGGCGCGATGGGCACCGATCGACAACCGCGACCGGCCGGCATGAACCGTGCGCTGCAGCTTGTCGAGGAGGATCTCGAAGCTGCCGAGGCGTTGATCGAGGAAGTCTTCGGTCTCGTGCCGCAACCGCCGCGAATCGGCATCGGCAGCCTCGCTGATCTGACGGGCGCGTTGCTCGGCGGCGCGCACGACCTCGGTGCGCTGAACCATGCGCTCCGCTTGCACCCGAGCCGCCTCGAGCAACTCGTCGGCCTCGCGTCGCGTCTTGGCCACGAACTCCTGGCGCTCCTTGATCATCCACCGCGCTTGGCGCATCTCCTCGGGAAGGCGATGCAGTGACTCTTCGAGCAACTCGATGATCTCGTCGCGATCGATCCGCGGCGAAGACGACAGCGGCATCGTCGGTGCGGAGGCGATGATGTCGATGGCCCGCCGCAACAACGCCTCGGCATCGCCGACGTATCCGTTAGTGCTGCGAACGAAGGCATCGGAGTCGTCGAACTCTTCGTCGTCGAACTCTTCGTTGTCGTCGTCGTCGTACGTCATTCCCGCAGCCAAGATAGGCCTCAGAAGCCGTTGTCGCGTGGATTCACCGTCGACAATTTGGCCGCGACCGGGGCAGGCACCAGCGCCGAGACATCGCCGCCGTAGTGGGCGATCTCGCGGATGAAGCGACTGCTGATCGACACCAGGGCGGGCTTGCAGGGCAGATAGACAGTGCGCACGCCGCTGACTGCGTGATTGGTGTGCGCCATCTGCTGCTCGACCTCGAAATCGCCACCAGTTCGCAGCCCTTTGACGATGAACGCCGCGGACACCTCCCGTGCCGCGTCGACGGCGAGGCCGCCGAAGGCGATGACCTTCACCGAGGGCATGTAGGCGATGCTGTCGCGGATCATCCCGACGCGCTCGTCGAGGGTGAACATCCCGCTCGGCTTGGTTGGGTTGTGCATCACGCCGACGACGACTTCCCCGAACAGAGCGACCGACTGCTCGATCACGTCGAGATGCCCGAGATGGAACGGATCGAAGCTGCCCGGGTAGAGCACCGTGATCATCGGAGGTGTCGCGCGGGCGGCCATGCGGCGACTCACGCTACTCGTTCGAGTTGGGTCACCCAGGTACGACCGTATCGGCGGGCGCGCACCGCGTCCCATCCCACTGACGGCGTGATCTGGCGCGCCGCCTCGGCGACGACGTACGGAACCTGCAGCACACTGAGTAGCTGATCCCAGGCGTCGAACTCATACGGAGGATCGACCAGAGCGAGATCGACGCCGCGCATCGCCGGTACCCACGCCAGCACGTCGGACGCGACCACCGTGGTGCGGTCGCCGAGGGCGAGGGCGGCCAGGTTGGCGCGCAGCGCTTGCAGCGCGGCGCGGTCGCGCTCGACGAACACGCACGTCGCCGCACCACGCGACAGCGCCTCGATCCCCAATGCACCGGACCCGGCGAACAGGTCGGCGACCGCCGCGCCGTCGATCAACCCGGCGCTGTCGAGTGAGTTGAAGACAGCCTGGCGCACCTTGTCCGTGGTCGGGCGTGTTGCCAGACCTTCGGGGACCTGCAGCTTGCGGCCACCGAACTCACCGGAGACGACGCGGATCATCGGCGGTTGTCCAGCACGACGCGACCGTCGCTGACGACTTGGTCGAGGAGTGGTGCCCCGACGGCCAGGCAGACCTCGTCGGGATGGGTGCAGTCGAGAATGATCAGGTCGCCGCGCTTTCCGGCATCGAGCGAGCCGCACGTCGACTGCAGTCCGAGGCTGTAGGCCGCGTTGAGCGTGGCCCCGACGATCACCTCGGCAGGAGTCAAACGGAACCAGGGCGCGGCGGCAGCGATCGTGGTGAGCAACGACGTGGCGTGGATCGACGAACAGAAGTCGGTTGCCACCGCGACCGGGACCTCGTGGTCGACGAACAGGCGGGCGTTGGCTCGTTCGTTGGTCATGTAGATCAGCTCGGCGATCGGCAACACCACGGCGATGGTGTCGGTCCGGCCCACTTCGCGGATCTCCTCGTCGGGTGTGTAGGTCAGGTGCTCGGCCGAGACGGCGCCGCCCTCGACGGCGGTTGCCCATCCGCGCGAGGGTGCCCACGCATCGGCGTGCACGCGCACCGGTAGACCGACTTCGCGACTGCGGCGCATCAACGTCAGCGCTTGGTCAGGCGTGAAGTAGCCGGCCTCCACGGTGACGTCCTGGAACTCGGCGATGCCTTGGCGGGTGACCGCGGCGAGCATGTCGCCAGCGATGAGGTCGGTGTAGCGGTCAGCGCGGTCGTCGTCGGCGCCGCCGAGATCGCGCGGCACGACGTGCGCGCCGAGAAACGTGATCACCAGTCGCAACGGTGTCGATTCGCGTGCCTGTTGCAACAGCTCGAGTTGGCGGAGCTCCTCGGCGACGGTGAGGCCATAGCCGGACTTGACTTCCAACGACGTCACTCCGCCGGCGAGGATCCGCTGCAGCGACACGTTCAGTCGTTCGAGTAGTTCGCCATTCGTCGCCTGACGCGTCGCCACCACGCTCGACCAGATGCCACCACCGCGCGCTGCCACCTCGGCGAGCGACGCGCCACCGAGCCGCTCGGCGTACTCGTGGCAACGCTCGCCGGCGAACAGCGGATGGCTGTGGCACTCGACGAGCCCCGGCATCACACACCGACCCGACGCATCGATGGTCGGGACGCCCGCATCGCCGTGTTCGGCCAACACGTCGGCTGTCGTGCCGACAGCCACGATCTTGCCGTCGCGGATCGCCACGGCACCGTCTTCGATGATGTCGAGCACCGACTGCGTTGCGCCGCGACGCGGCTCGCCGCGATCCTTCACCTGCGCTAGTGTCGCGGCGCGGACGACGTTGAGATCGCTCACCCGCAGAACTCGCGGATCAGCTGCTCGTACACGTCGACCGCTTGCAGATATTGCGACTCGTACACGTACTCGTCGGGAAAGTTGTACGGCGGATCGCCAGGACCGAAGTTGACGCCTTCGACCCCGAAATCGCGCAGCGCGACCAGGTCGCACCAGAACGGCACGCCGCGGTACACCGGCTCGGTGTTCGTGACGTCGCGCACTGCTCGGTCGAGTGCGACGACGACGGCTGCGTCGGCGGCGATCTCGTACGGGTGACGAGGACCGGAGAGCCAGTGCTCACTGAACTCGACGACCGCGTCGATGCGCGAGTCGACGGTGGTGCGCAGCGTCTCGATCATCTCCTCGACCCGAGCTTTGACGTCGTGCGGGTCCTGACTGGGCAGCAGGCGGATGTCGAGGGTGACCGTGCACCGATCAGGCACCTGGTTGTGCTTCGTGCCGCCGCTGATCGTGCCGATGTTGAGGATCGGCCCACCGGGCAACAGCGGATGTGGTTCGTACGGCAATCGCGACTCGAGCTCGCGCAGGCCGGCGAGGATCGGTTCCATCGTCTCGATCGCGTTGACACCGAGGTGCTTGTACGTGGTGTGCGCCTGGCGACCGCGGGTGGTGACCTTCAGGTACGCCGCGCCGCGATGAGCGACGCCGATCGTGTTGCTCGACGGTTCGCAATCGATTGCCGCATCACCCACGAAACCCGC
>DATBKA010000448.1:0-3187 GCA_036556105.1 Ilumatobacteraceae bacterium
AGGGCTCCGATGACGGCTCCGGTGAGGGTGGCGATGTCGACGATCGCGTCGGGGCCCTCCTCAACGCCCAGCGACAGCCCGTCGGCGAGCACGAGGCGCCCCTCGGCATCGGTGTTGAAGATCTCCGCGGTCTTGCCGTTGCGGAACTTGAGCACGTCACCGAGCTTCAACGCGCTCCCGGACGGCATGTTGTCGGTGCACATCAAGTAGCCGGTGACCGCGGCGCGGCAGCGCAACGACTTCAGCGTGCTCATCGCGGCGAGCACCGCGGCGGCGCCGCTCATGTCCATCTTCATGAGTGCGTGCATCCCGTCGCTCGGCTTGAGGCTGAGACCGCCCGAGTCGTACATCACTCCTTTGCCGACGAGCACGAGGTGGCCGCGCGGGTTGCGTGGCGTGTACCGCAGGCGAACCAAGCGCGGCGGTTCCATGCTGCCCTTGTTGACCCCGACCATCCCGCCGCAGCCCATCGCCGCCAGCTGATCCTTGTTGAACACCTCGACCGCCAGGCCCGAATCCGCGGCGATCTCGACGGCGCGCTCGGCGATCATCCGCGCCGTGAGATGCGCAGGCGGAGTGTTGGCCAGGTCGCGGGCCAGCGCCGCGGCCTGCGCCGTAACGAGGCCGCGGTTGACGCCGGTCTTGGCTCCCGCCTCGCGCCGGTCGCCGACGACCAGGGTCAACTCCTGGAGGCCGCCGTTGCTCTGCTCGCTCTTGTGCGCCTGGTATCGGTAGGCCGCCAGCGCGGCCCCTTCGACGACCGCTTGCGCCGCAGTCGCCGCGTCGACGCCGTCGAGGTCGGCAAGCGTCGTGGCGAGCGACGAGCGCTTGCCGGCGGCGCGCACCATCGCCGCCGCGGCGTCGCGCAGGGTTGCCGACGTGAGCGGGTCGTCGCCGATCCCGACGGCGATGTAGGCGGCGCCATCCGCAGCCGGCAGCACCAGCGTCTGCCCCGGCTTGCCCTCGAAGCCGCTGGCCGTGAGGCCGGCACGGTTCAGCCGCAACGAGCGCGGCACGGGGCCGGTCGGTGCCACCGGCACGCCGATCGCGGCGGCAACCCTCGGAACAGTACGGGCGATGTGGACGTTGACGGTCATGGGCGACAGTCTGGCGGACTGAAGCCTGATGGCCACTCATGCAACGCGGGTGTCAAGATCTGCGCCCGATGAAGCGTCACTGGAAGAAGATCGTCATCGCCCTCGGAGTGCTGATCGTGTTGGTGCTCGGCGGATCGTGGTTCTACGCCAAGGTGTTGAACGATTCGCCCGACAAGTTCGACTCGGCCGACCTCGTCGCCCGTCTGGATCAACCGATTGGTGACCAACCGACGACGACGATCTCCATCTCGGGGCAGGCGCCGAACGACATGACCGGCGTGTGGCGAGCCGCGTCCACGTCGATCGTTCGCTATCGGGTCGACGAGACGATCAACGGGTTCGGTGCGACCGCTGTGGGCGAGACGAACCAGATCACCGGAACGCTGACGATCGACGGCACGACAGTTCGCGGTGCGGGCTTCACCGTCGACATGGCGTCGTTCACCAGCGACGAGTCGAGACGCGACGGCCAGTTCCGCGGCCGGATCATGGACGTGTCGTCGTTCCCGACGGCGACGTTCAACATCACCCAACCGATCCACTTCGGATCAGTGCCTGCCGAGGGAGAGTCGATCCAGAAGTCGGCGACGGGCGACTTGACGTTGCGCGGCACCACCAAGGCCGTCACCTTCGACGTGTTGGCGATGCGCAAGGGCGGCAAGATCGGCCTGTTCGGGACGATCCCTGTGGTGTTCGCCGACTACGGCATTCCCAACCCGTCGTTCGCCACCGTATCCACCGAGGACCACGGCGAACTGGAGTTCATCGTGGTGCTCACTCCCTGATCGGACGTCAGGCGGGCTGCGACCGCGCCCAGGCCGCAGCGAGCGACGCGTAGCGGCCCTCACGACTGATCAGCTCGTCGTGGGTGCCAAGCTCGACGAGCCGGGCATGGTCGATGACGGCGATGCGATCGGCGCGACGCACCGTCGACAGTCGGTGGGCGACGACGATCGTGGTCCGTCCACTCATCAAGTGCTCGAGCGCCGACTCGACCACTGCCTCGGTTCCGGGGTCGAGGTTGCTCGTCGCCTCGTCGAGCACGAGCACGGCCGGATCGACGAGTGCCGCGCGCGCCAACGAGACGAGTTGGCGCTCGCCTGCCGACAGGCGCGAGCCGCGCTCGCGGACCTCCGTGTCGAGCCCATCGGAGAAGTCGAGAAACCGCTCCAGCACGCCGATCGTGTCCAGGGCAGCGATCACCTCCGCGTCGGTCGCGCCGGGACGAGCGATGCGGATGTTCTCGCGGATGTTGCCGCTGAAGAGGAACCCCTCCTGCGGCACGACCACCACCCGGTCGCGCAACGAGTGCAGTGACGCAAGACGGAGATCGACGCCGTCAAACGTGACCCGACCACTGGTCGGGTCGTACAGGCGCGACAGCAGCTTGGCCAACGTGCTCTTTCCCGCTCCCGTCGGACCGACGAGCGCCAGCCGCTCACCGTTGCGAACGGTCAACGTCACGTCGACGAGTGCCGGACGCTCCGAACCCTCGTAGCTGAACCCGATGTGGTCGGCGATCAGCTCACCGCTGCCGGCCAGCTCGACCGGATGGGGGTGCTCGGCGACGTCGGGCACGGTGTCCATCAACCCGAACAGCTTGTGCAGCGACGCGGCCGCGCTCTGCACCGTGTTGTAGAGCTGCGACAGCTGCTGCACCGGGTCGAACAGGTTGGCCAGCAGCAGGACGAACGCGGCCACCGTGCCGAACGGCACCGAGCCACGGTGCACCAGCCACCCGCCGACGCCGACGACCAGCGAGATGGCGATGATGCCGCTGAGCTCGACGAAGCCGAAGTACCAGGTGCTGACACGGACGCTGTGCATGTGCGCTCGGAAGAGCGACCGGTTGGTGGCCACGAAGCGGCGGGTCTGCTCGCGCTCGCGGTGGTAGGCCTGGATCACTCGCACGCCAGTGATCCCTTCCTGCAAGGTCGACAGGTTCTGGGCAACCTTCTCACGAACGTCGAGATAGGCAACGTTCGATTGGCGTTGGAAGCGGACCGAGGCGAGCGCCAACAGTGGCAGCACGGCGAGTGCGACCAACGTCAGCTCCCAGCTGAGCGCCGTCATCAGGATCAGCGTCATCA
>DATBKA010000449.1:0-3506 GCA_036556105.1 Ilumatobacteraceae bacterium
GAGTCGGTGAAGAGCTGCACGATGCTCGCCGCCCAAGCCGACGGCACCGACATCCTCACCATCGAGGGCCTCGCTCAGAACGGCGAGATGCACGCCATGCAGAAGGCGTTCATGGAGAACCACGGACTGCAGTGCGGCTACTGCACGCCAGGCATGGTGATGGCGGCCACCAGCCTGTTGAAGGAGAACCCGAAGCCGACCGAACAAGACGTCCGCCTGGGTCTCGAAGGCAACCTGTGCCGCTGCACGGGATACCACAACATCGTCAAGGCCGTGCTGGCCTGCGCAGCAGCCGGCTGACCAACAACCGGACCCGTCCGACCGCATCTCTCCGATCCAAGGAGTGGGCATGACCGTCACCGAAAGCCCGTCCGCAGCGCCGACCACGACCGTGATCGGCCACCGCCGTCTGCGCCGTGAAGACCCGGCCCTGCTCACCGGCGAAGCCCAGTTCACGAACGACCTGAACATCCCGGGGGCGTTGTTCATGGCAGTCATGCGCAGTCCGTACGCGCACGCCAACATCGTCTCCGTCGACGTCTCGAAAGCGCGGGCGATGCCCGGTGTGGTCGCCGCGTACAGCGGGGCCGACCTGGCATCGCTGTGGGCGACCCCGATGCCGTGCGCCTGGCCGGTCACCGCCGACATGAAGAGCCCGGCGCACTACCCCCTCGCCGTCAGCAAGGTCGCCTACGCCGGAGACGGCGTGGCGTGCGTGCTGGCCACCAGCGACACGGTGGCCCACGATGCACTCGACGCGATCGATGTGCAGTACCAGGCACTCGAACCGGTCATCGATCTCAACGACGCGCTCAGCGACCGAGTCGTGATCCACGACGAACTCGGCACCAACAAGAGCTACACGTGGGACTTGAAGATCGAGGGCACCGAAGGCCAGATCGATGCCGCCTTCGCCGACGCGGCGTACACCGTCAGCGAGACGTACGTGCAGCAGCGGCTGATCCCGATGGCCATGGAGCCGCGCGCCGTCGCTGCCGTACCGCAACCGTATGGCGGCGACATGACGCTGTACTCGGCGACGCAGGTCCCGCACATCTTGAAGATCATGACGGCGCTGACGCTCGGCATCCCCGAGCACCAGATGCGCGTCGCCGCTCCGTCGGTCGGCGGTGGCTTTGGGTCCAAGCTCAACGTCTACGCCGAAGAGTTGCTGTGCGTTGCACTGGCGCGCAAGCACGGTGTGCCCGTCCGTTGGAACGAGGAGCGCAGCGAGAACGCGCTGGCCACGATCCAGGGTCGCGGTCAGATCCAGACGATCGAGCTCGCAGCCGACGGTGACGGCAAGTTGACGGCCGTGCGCGTCCGCCTGATCGGCGACATGGGCGCCTACCTCCAACTCGTCACTCCGGGCATTCCTCTGCTGGGCGCGTTCTTGTACGCCGGCGTCTACGACATCCCAGCCGCGTACGACTTCTCCTGCACCAGCGTGTTCACGACGATGACGCCCACCGACGCCTACCGAGGCGCCGGCCGGCCGGAGGCCACCTACGCGATCGAGCGGGCGATGGACTCGCTGGCCGCCAAGATCGGCATCGATCCGGTCGAGCTGCGCCGCCGCAACTTCATCCGCAAGGAGCAGTTCCCGTACACAGCGTTCAGCGGGCTCGTGTACGACTCGGCCGACCACGACGGCGCGGCCTCGTTGGCGCTGCAGATGGCCGACTACGACGGCATCCGCGCCCGCCAGAAGACGCAGAACGTGGCCGGGGCGCAGAAGCGGCTCGGCATCGGCATCAGCAGCTACTTCGAGATGTGCGGCCTGGCCCCGTCGCGCGTCCTGGCGTCGTTGAACTACGTCGCCGGCGGCTGGGAGGCGGCGACGGTCCGCGTCCTGCCGACGAGCAAGATCCAGGTCGTCACCGGCACCGCGCCACACGGTCAAGGTCACGAGACGGCATGGAGCATGATCGTCGCCGAGAAGATGGGCGTCAGCCCCGACGATGTCGACGTGCTGCACAGCGACACGGCCATCGCGCCGCTCGGCCTCGACACCTACGGGTCGCGCTCGCTGCCGGTCGGCGGCGTCGCCATCGCCATGGCGTGCGACAAGGTCATCGACAAGGCGGCGAAGATCGCCGCCCACCAACTCGAAGCGAACGAAGCCGACCTCGAGTACACGAACGGTGCGTTCACCGTGAAGGGCTCTCCTGATCGCAGCATGCCGCTGGCCGCCATCGCCTTCGAAGCGTTCACCGCCCACAACCTCCCCGACGGGCTGGAACCAAACCTCGAAGCGCAGGTCACGTACGACCCGCCCAACTTCTCCTGGCCGTTCGGCACGCACATCTGCACGGTCGAGGTCGACACCGAGACGGGCGCGGTCGATGTGCTCGGCTACGTCGCCGTCGACGACTGTGGAGTGCAGGTCAATCCGTTGATCGTCGACGGCCAGGTGCACGGCGGCGTCGTGCAAGGTCTCGCCCAGGCACTGTTCGAAGAAGCCGTGTACGACAACGACGGCAACCTCAAGACGTCAACCTTGGCCGAGTACCTCGTTCCCGCGGCCAGCGACGTGCCGGCGATCACGCTCGGTCACACCATCACGCCGTCGCCGACCAACCAGCTCGGCGTCAAAGGCATCGGCGAAGCCGGCACGATCGGCGCCGCGCCCGCCGTGATCAACGCCATCGTCGACGCGCTCTCTGGACTCGGGGTCAGGGACGTCCCGATGCCGGCCAGCCCGCAGAACGTCTGGAGCGCCATCCAGGCCGCATCTCAAGCAAGTCCAGAGCACAACAGAGGAGCAACACCGTGATCCCCGCCGCCTTCGACTACGTCCGTGCCGGCTCTGCCGAAGAAGCGATCCGCCTGATCGGCGAACACGGCGACGACGCCAAGTTCCTCGCCGGCGGCCACAGCCTGCTTCCGTTGATGAAGCTGCGTCTCGCCCAGCCGAGCGTGCTCGTCGACATCGGCCGCATCAGCGACCTGTCCTACATCCGCGACGCCGGTGATCACATCGCCATCGGCGCGTTGACGCGACACATGGACATCGAGACCAGTTCCGTACTGGCCGAGCACGTGCCGTTGCTCGCTCACGCCGCCAGCCACGTCGGCGACCCCCAGGTCCGCCACCGCGGCACGATCGGCGGCTCGATCGCCCACAGCGATCCGGCATCGGACCTACCGGCCACAACGTTGGCCCTCGGCGCGACGTACGTCGCCCAAGGCCCGAACGGCAGCCGCGAGATCGCCGCCGGCGACTTCTTCCAAGGGTTCCTCGAGACCGCACTCGCCGCGGACGAGATGCTCACCGAGATCCGCGTCCCCAAGATGCAAGGCGCCGGGTGGAACTTCCAGAAGTTCAACCGCCGCGCCCAGGACTGGGCGATCGTCGGCGTCGCCGCCTGGAGGCGCAACGGGCAGAGTGGGGTCGGTCTCGTCAACATGGGGTCGACACCGATCCTGGCCACTGCGGTCTCGAACGCGCTGTCCCAAGGAGCCACAGTCGCCGAGGCGGCACAGTTGGCCGCCGAGGACGCGGA
>DATBKA010000450.1:0-7693 GCA_036556105.1 Ilumatobacteraceae bacterium
ACCGTGAAGTCCTTGCGCAGCACGGGGAGCGTGCACGCGGCGCGAGCGGTCTGCAGATCCGCGGCGGAACCGCCGAAGAACGGGCTGTCGGTGAGCACCGAGAGACAGCTGGCCCCACCCGCCGCGTAGGTCGCGGCCAACACCGCTGGATCGAGGCCGGCGAAGAGGTCGCCTTTCGACGGCGAGCGACGCTTGATCTCGGCGATGACGGCCAGGCTGGACTGGTCACGCAGGGCCGCGGCGAAGGGTCGCGTCGCCGGAAGGTGTGCCGTTTCGGCGATCATCGCTTCGATGGGACGATGGTCCGCCTCGGCGAACTGCCGGTGGTGCTCCAGGATTCGGTCGAGGTAGGTCGGCACAGTCCGCAGGAGTCTAGAGCGATGCCGCCAAACGCTCCTCGGAGATCGACGGCGTGACGACGGGGGCGGTTCTCACGGCGCGCAACCCGTACGCGCCGGCGACCAGCGCAGACACTCCGCCGATCAACACACCGACCCGAGCCCCGAAGTGTTCGCTGACATAGCCGAGGATCGGGCCGCCGATCGGGGTGCTGCCCAAGAACACGATGGCCTGCAGGGCCAGCACCCGGCCGCGCATCGACGGGTCGGCGCGGAGTTGGACGATCGCCGTCGACGTGGTCATGAACGTGATGCTCGAGACGCCGACGAGGATTCCGATCGGATACGTCACGGCGACGTTGGGAGTGAGTGCCAACAAGGTCATCGACACTCCGAAGGCGAACGAGGCGAGGACGATGTGGCGGACGGTGACGGTCGACCGCCGGGCGGCGAACAGCGCCCCGACCAGCGAGCCGACACTGACGACGCTGTAGATGAGGGTGAAGGTGCGGTCGTCGCCGCCCAGCGTGCGCTTGACGAGCAACGGCATCACCGTCTGGAAGTTGAAGGCGAAGGTGCCGATGATCGCCATCATCACCAGCGGCACGAACAGCTCCGGCATGGTGCGCACGTAGCGCATCCCCTCGCGCACCTGACCCTTGCCGTGTGGCGTGACAAGCGGTACCCGGTTCTCCGCAGGGCGCATCATCAACAGTCCGACGATGACGGCGACGTACGAGATGCCATCGGCCGCGAACGTCCAGCCGTACCCGACCGTCGTGATGAGCAGCCCGGCCAGGGCCGGGCCGACGACGCGAGCACCGGTCATCAGCGCGCTGTTGAGACTGACCGCGTTCTGGACGTTGGTCTCGGGAACCATCTCCACGACGTAGGCCCGCCGCGCCGGGTTGTCGAACGCCGTGGCGATGCCGCCGAGCACGGCCACGGCATAGATCGCCGCGACCGACGGATGGTCCATGAAGGCGATCGACGCCAAGGCGAACGACTGCACCATGGCAAACGCCTGCACGATGAGCAGCAACTTGCGCTTGTCGGAGCGGTCGGCAACGAGACCTGCCCACGCGCCGAGGATCAGCACCGGCCCGAACTGGCAGGCAGCCAAGAGGCCGAGGGCGAAGCCGTTGTCGGTCAACTTCAGCACCAGCAGCGCTTGGGCGATCAGGGTCAGCCAGTTGCCGATCTGCGAGATCAGTTGGCCGCCGAAGAACAAGCGGAAGTTGCGAATGCGCATCGAGTCGAACATCCCCACGGCCGAACGAGAAGACGACGACATCAGCTCGGTCCATCCCCTTCGGCGACGAGCTTGGCGAGCAAGCCGGCGGCTTCGGCGAGGCGGCGCCGCTCGTCGGGAGTGAATGCCTGCAGCTGATCGGCGAGCCACGACGTGCGCCGGCTGCGCACCTCGTCGAGCTGATCGATTCCTGCCGCGGTCGCCCGAATGCGGGTGACCCGCCGGTCGGCGGGGTCGACCTCGCGTGTCACCAAGCCCAGCCGCTCGAGCTTGTCGACGATCGAGGTGACCGTCGGCGGAGCGAGTCGTTCCGTCGCGGCCAGCTCACCGTGGGTCGGGCCGCCGTGCTTGGCGATCGTCGACAGCGCCGCGGTGACCGTCGGGCCCAGCCCGGTGTTGTCCTGCTGGCGCAGTCGCCGGGCGAGGCGGGCGATCGTCGGGCGCAGCGTGTTGGCCAGTTCCAGCGGCGTCGCCTCGTGCTCCGTCGTTCCGTCGCGTCGCGCCTTCACTGCTGCCATCGCCGGCCACGATACCGAATCATTTCGTTCACCGAACTAATCATCCGATGCGAACTTCGTCACTCCGACCACCAAGCCGGCGGTGCCAGCGAACAACGTTCGGTCAGAAGCCGAGGCGGGCGGCGATTTCGTCGACGATCGAGTCGATGGGGACACGAACCTGGTCGGTGGTGTCACGATCGCGGATCGTGACCGCGTTGTCATCGAGCGAATCGAAGTCGACGGTGACGCACAGCGGCGTGCCGATCTCGTCCTGCCGCCGGTAGCGACGACCGATCGCCTGGGTCTCGTCGTAGTCGACGAAGTACCGCTGGCCGAGCCGGCGGCGGATGTCGTGGGCGAGCGGGGTGAGCGTGTCCTTCTTCGACAGCGGCAGCACGGCAACCTTGTACGGGGCGAGGCGCGGATGCAGGCGCAGCACCGTGCGTGTCTCGTCGTTGACGACGTCCTCGTCGTACGCGGCGAGCAGGAAGATGGCAAACAGACGAGTGACGCCGACCGCCGGCTCGATCACGTACGGGCGGTAGCGCTCGTTGGTGGCTTGATCGAAGTAGTCGAGCTTCTCCCCCGAGTGATTCGAGTGCTGGGTGAGGTCGTAGTCGGTGCGTTGGGCGATGCCCTCGGCCTCGTCCCAACCCCAAGGAAAACGGAACTCGACGTCGGACGTGCCGGTCGAGTAGTGCGACAACTCGTCGGCGTCGTGGGCACGGAGCCGCAGGAGATCGGCGGGCACGCCGAGCTCGAGGTACCAGTTCATCCGCTCGTTGCACCAGTACTCGTACCACTTCTCGCTGTCGGCGGGCGGCACGAAGTACTCCATCTCCATCTGCTCGAACTCACGGGTGCGGAAGATCCAGTTCTGCGGCGTGATCTCGTTGCGGAAGCTCTTGCCGACCTGGGCGATGCCAAAGGGCGGCTTGCGACGAGTCGAGTTGAGCACGTTGGCGAAGTTGACGAACATGCCCTGAGCGGTCTCCGGGCGGAGGTAGGCGACGGCGCCTTCGTCCTCGATCGGGCCGGCGTGGGTCTTGAACATCAGGTTGAACTGGCGCGGTTCGGTGAACGTGCCTTGCTTGCCGCAACTCGGGCAGGTGTTGGGGTCGTCGAGCTTGTCGAGCCGGAACCGGTTCTTGCAGTTCGTGCAGTCGACGAGCGGATCGGTGAAGTTGGCCAGGTGGCCGCTGGCTTCCCAGATCTGCGGCGGCCCGAGAATGGCCGCATCGATCAGCACGACGTCGTCGCGCAGCTGGATCATCGAGCGGATCCACGCCTCACGGATGTTGCGCAACATCAGCGCACCGAGCGGGCCATAGTCGTACGTGCTGCGGAATCCGCCGTAGATCTCGGCCGAGGGATAGACGTAGCCACGTCGCTTGCACAGGTTGACAACTTGGTCCAGATCTGTCGCCGGCATATCCGTGCAAGGCTACGAGCGAGCCCGGCGCTGCCGCGAATGCAATCCCGTCATGTCTCCAGGCGCTCGAACATCGCCACGGTGCGGAGGCGGCGCTCGATGTGGTGCTCCATCGCTCGGGTGGCATGGGCGGCAACCTCATGGGTCGCCGCGGACGGCGGCACCGACAAGGCGTCGTTGAGCCGGCCACCGAGGATCATCTGCATCAGCTCGAGGGCCTCCGCGCTGAGCGGCACTCCGGAGCGGCAGTTACGGCACAACGCGCCTCCATGGTCCATGTCGAAGGCGACGAGCGCCGACACCTCGCCGCACCGCGCGCAGTGTTCCAGCAGCGGTGTGATCCCCTCCGAGGCCAGCAACTTCCAGTAGAACGCGGGAACCACCAGCGGCCCGGAGCGCCGCGCCACCGTGCGCAGCGCACCGACCAGCATCCGATAGAGGTGTTCCGCCGGCTCACGTTCCAAGGCGAGCTGGTCGACGGCTTCGAGCATCGCCATGCCGTTGGTCATGTGGTCGAGATCGGAGACCAGTGGCGCCAGCGTCTCGATCGACTCCGCCTGGCTGATGATGTCGAGGTCGCTCCGTCCGTGGGCGAGCAGCAGTTGCACGTGGCTCATCGGCTCGAGCCGCGCCCCGAACTTCGACATCGTCTTGCGCACGCCCTTGGCGACAGCGCGCACCTTGCCGTGCTGCTCGGTGATCAGCACGACGATGCGGTCGGCCTCGGCGAGCTTGTAGGTGCGCAACACCACGCCGGTGTCGCGGTAGACCGGTGACGCCATCAGTCGAGCCCGCCGAACCGGCGGTGTCGACCGGCGAACTCGGCGATCGCCGTCTCCAGGTGCTCCCCACGCAACGCCGCCCAGCCGACGTCGAGATAGACCAGTTCACAGTACGCCAGCTCCCAGACGAGCGTCGTCGGGAGTTGATCGTCCGGGCCGGCGATGATCGCCAGGTCTGGGTCGCATGCCGCCGGGGCGTTGATGACCTCGCCGATGTTCGCATCGGTGATCGGTCGTTGGTCACGGCGCAGCACGTTGAGCGCCTCGACCAGGCGGTGGCGGCCGTCGGTCTGCGGGTCGACGATGCCAACGCAGCTGCCGACCCGCGAGATCGAAGCCGGTGTCCCACCGGGAGGAGGTGCGATGTCGTCATTCGGGCGGATCGTCAACCAGCCGGCGCCGGCCTGCTCGACCACCTTGCCGAGCTCGGCGATCCGTTCTCGCCACCCGGAGGCGCCGAACGTGTTCCACTCCTCGAGCGTGCCGGCCACCAGGACGACGTGTCGGAGCTCCGGAGTGGGCTCAGCGACCCGTGTCATGGCGTCATCATCGCACGGTGCACGGCGGCGCGGGGGCCAGGAACGCAGACTCGTGGCTAGGGTTGCCAGGAGTGCGGAACCAGGTTTCCCGACCCCTTCACATCGCCTGCATCATGGATGGCAACGGCCGCTGGGCGCAGCGCCGGGAGCTGCCGCGCACCGCCGGTCACACCGAGGGCGAGGAGAACTTGGCCGCAGTGGTCCGCCTGGCAGTCAAGCGCGATGTCGGGTGGTTGACCGTGTTCGGTTTCTCGACGGAGAACTGGGTTCGACCCCGCGTCGAGGTCCGTCACATCCTCGGCCTGCACAAGAAGTTGTTCGGCCGCGTCGCCGAGCTGAACGACCTGAACGTGCGCATCCAGTGGATCGGCCGCCCCTTCGACAGCCCTGAGGCACGCACACCGCGGTATGTCCAGCGGGCGATCAGCAAGGCCATCGCCGACACCGCGGGCAACACCGGGATGGTGCTGACGGTCGCCTTCGACTACGGCAGCCGCGCCGAGATCGTCCACGCCGCCGAGCAGGCGGTCGCCGCGGGCTCCGACCGGGTCACCGCCGAGGACCTCGATGCACGGATGTACCTCCCCGAGCTCCCACCGGTCGACGTGGTCGTGCGCACCTCGGGCGAGCGGCGCATCTCCAACTTCCTGCTGTGGCAATCGGCCGGCTCGCGGGTGTACTTCACCGAGCAGACGTGGCCTGACTTCGGCGAGGTGGAGCTCGACGCAGCGATCGCCGTCGCCCGCCGATGACGTCGCCGAGCCCCGCCACCGGCGAAGTCCGGCCCGACGCTTCTGTTGTGGAAGTGAGCGACCGGAGTTCGATGGAGGCGGCGTTGGCGAAGGTCACCGCGGCGCTCCCCGCGGCAGAGGACCGGCCGGGTCAGCGGCAGATGGCCGTCGCCGTCGGCGCGGCGATCACCGGCCACCGCCACCTGGTCGTGCAAGCCGGTACCGGGACAGGCAAGACGATGGCCTATCTCGTCCCCGCCGTTCTCAGTGGGCAACGAGTGGTGATCGCCACGGCGACGAAAGCGCTGCAGGACCAGCTCGCCGCGAAAGACCTGCCGTTCCTGGCCGAGCATCTCGGCGAGCCGTTCGAGTGGGCGATCCTCAAGGGTCGTAGCAACTACATCTGCATGCAGCGCGTCCGCGAGCTGCAGTCGGCCTCCACCGGGCAGCTGGAGTTCGAGGAGATGGCTCCGCAGACCAAGGTCGACATCCGCAGGCTGGTCGAGTGGTCGGGAACGACCAAGACAGGCGACCAAGCCGACCTGAGCTGGTCGCCGGCCGACCGTTCGTGGCAGTCGGTGAGCGTGTCCAGCGACGAATGCCCGGGTGGGAAGCGCTGCCCGATGGGCCAGGTCTGCTTCGCCGAACTGGCTCGCTCGCGTGCCGAGTTCGCCGACGTGCTCGTCGTCAACCAGCACCTCTACGGCATGCATGTCGCTGGCGGCGGCGCACTGCTGCCGGAGCACGAAGTCGTCGTGATCGACGAGGCTCACCAGCTCGAGGACATCATGAGCGACACCGTGGGCGTGCAGATCGGGCCCGGGCGGTTCACGAACCTCGCCGCGATCGTCCGCCGCGTCATCGAGGACCCGGTCCTGATCGGCGAGCTCACCGAATCGGCACCCGCCGTGCGAGAGGCGCTGAGCCCGCACAGCGGCGAGCGCTTCGGCGACGAGTTGCCGGACGGCGTGCGCGAGGCGTTGCTGACCGCTCGGCAACGGATCGACAAGGCGCAGTCGGCCCTGCGCGAGATCGACACCGACGTGCCCGAAGCGCAGCAGCGCAAGATCCGCGCTCAACAGGTGGCGACGCGTGTTCAAGAGCACATCGATGTCGCCCTCGGTGCCCACGACGGGTACGTCGCGTTCGTCTCCGGCAGCGGGGAGCAACCCCGACTGGAGATCGCCCCGCTCGACGTCGGGCCCGTGCTTGCCAAGGCGGTGTGGTCGCAGCGCACCGCTGTGCTCACCAGTGCCACGCTGCCGCCGGCGATCAGCCACCGCGCCGGCCTCGCCGACGACACCTTCACGCAGATCGACGTGGGCAGCCCGTTCGACTACGGCAGCAACGCGCTCCTGTACTGCGCGATGCACCTGCCCGACCCCCGTGCGGCCGAGTTCGCCACCTGCGTTCACGACGAGTTGGTGGCGTTGATCAACGCTGCCGGTGGGCGCACACTGGCGTTGTTCACGAGTTGGAAGGCAATGGACTCGGCCGCAGCCGCGGTCAGAGCGCAGGTCGATGTTCCGGTGCTGACGCAGCGCGACTTCCCCAAGACCGCTCTCGTCAAGAAGTTCAGCGAGGACGAGTCGGCGTGTCTCTTCGCGACCGCCGGCTTCTTCCAGGGTGTCGACATCCCCGGCCGCACGCTGTCACTCGTGACGATCGACCGCATCCCCTTCCCGCGACCCGACGACCCGCTGCTGTCGGCGCGACGGGAGTTGCTCGGCGCAACGGCGTTCGGCGAGATCGATTTGCCGCGGGCCGCGACGATGCTCGCCCAAGCGACGGGTCGCCTGATCCGCAACGCGACGGATCGTGGCGTCGTCGCCGTCTTCGATCGCCGGCTCGGCAGGGCCAGCTACCGATGGCAGATCATCTCGGCGCTGCCGCCGATGCGCCGATCGAAAGATCGCGCCGAAGTCGAATCGTTTCTTCGGGACATCACCGCCTAGGTGGGTACAGTCGCCGCCGTGGGAGCGCTCGTCCGCATCAACACCGCCGGCGGCGTGGCCACCGTGACGCTCGACTCGCCGGCCAACCGCAACGCCCTGTCGATCCGCCTCGTCAGCGATCTCAATGCGGCACTCGACGTCGCCGATGCGGCGATCGCCGCCGG
>DATBKA010000451.1:0-4554 GCA_036556105.1 Ilumatobacteraceae bacterium
CTGCCGCAGTGAGCACCAAGGAGGGGATCGGTGCATACACGTCGTCGCTGTTGCGGTCGCTGAGCACGACGATCCGCGCCCCGTCGGAAATTGCCTTGCTGACCTCGCTGCGGCTCGCGTCGAGCGCTCGCTTCAGCGCCAAACCCCCGCCGGCAACGCGGTAGAGGCCGTTGATCACGACGGCGGCGAGCTCCGGATACGTGCCGTCGTCGTCGATGTGGATGATCTTGGCCAGCTCGTCGTTGTCGATCACCGGGAACGGCAGCGTCAGCTGTCGGCAACTCTCCGGGCCGGGCTGGAGCAGGTTGGCCTCCGGTCCGACGGACCCGCCCACAGAGGTGACGACCTCCTCGCGGATCGCGTCGAGCGGTGGGTTGGTGACTTGGGCGAACAGCTGCTGGAAGTAGTCGAAGAGGAGCCGTGACCGTTCGCTGAGCACGGCCAGCGGTGTGTCCGTGCCCATCGATCCGATCGGCTCGTATCCCTCCCGAGCCATCGGGGCGACGATCACCTTCAGCTCCTCGTGCGTGTAGCCGAAGACCTGCTGGCGGCGCAGCACGCTCTGGTGACTGAACACGACGTGCTCGCGTTCGGGGAGCTCGCCCAACTCGACGATCCCTTCGTCGAGCCATTGGGAGTAGGGATGCGCCGATGCCAAGCCGCGTTTGATCTCATCGTCTTCGACGATGCGGCCGAGCGCCGTGTCGACGAGGAACATCCGACCCGGCTGCAACCGGCCTTTGCGGACGACCTTCGCCGGATCGATGTCGAGCACACCGACCTCGCTGGCAACGACGACGAGGTCGTCGTCGGTCACCCAGTACCGACTCGGTCGCAGTCCGTTGCGGTCGAGCACCGCGCCGATGACGGTGCCGTCGGTGAAGGCGATGCTCGCCGGACCATCCCACGGCTCCATCAACGACGAGTGGAACCGGTAGAAGGCGCGCTTGTCGGCGTCCATCGTGTCGTGGTTCTCCCACGCTTCGGGGATCATCATCAGGATCGCGTGCGGCACACTGCGTCCACCGAGGTGCAGCAGTTCGAGCACTTCGTCGAAGCTCGCCGAGTCACTGGCACCCGGAGTGCAGATCGGGTAAGCCCGCTCCAGACCCGGCAGCAGCGGGCTCGACAGCAACGATTCGCGGGTGCGCATCCAGTTGCGATTGCCCTGCACGGTGTTGATCTCGCCGTTGTGGGCGATGTAGCGGTAGGGGTGGGCCAGCGGCCACGTCGGAAACGTGTTGGTGCTGAACCGACTGTGCACGAGCGCCAGCCCGCTCTCCAGTCGCTCGTCGCCGAGGTCGGGAAAGAACACCGCCAGCTGCGGCGTCGTCAGCATCCCCTTGTAGATCAGGGTGCGGCAGCTCAGCGACGGGAAGTAGGTCTGTTGCTCGGGCGGCAGTTCGTGCTCGATCCGCTTGCGAACGATGAACAACTTGCGGTCGAGCTCGATCCCCTTCGACCCGGCCGGATCGCCGATGAACAGCTGGTGGAACTGGGGCATCACCGCCCGTGCGCTGGCACCGAGACACTCCGGATTGACCGGGACGACACGCCAACCGAGCACCGACAGGGCCTCGTCGGCGACGATCGTGGCGATCGCTTCCTGTGCCTTCTCCGCATCGGTCACGTCCGCCGGAAGGAACGCCAGCCCGACGGCGTAGGACCCCGCGGGTGGCAGCTCGAACCCGGCAACGGCGCGCAGGAACCGATCCGGGACCTGGACGAGTATGCCGGCACCATCGCCGGTCTCGGCCTCGGCGCCGGTTGCGCCACGGTGTTCGAGGTTGCACAACGCTCCGAGCGCCATCGAGACGATCGAGCGGCTGGCCTCGCCGTTCATCTTGGCGACGAACGAGACACCGCACGCGTCGTGTTCGAAGCGTGGGTCGTAGAGACCAGAGGGCGCGGGCAGGCCGGCCTGGAAGTGAAGAGGCATCGATTTGGCTCCACGAAGTCGGTGAACGGCTGGGTGGCGCACGGGACGACGCTGGCCCGAACGGTGCCCGAATCGTACCCGCTGGCCACCAGCTTCCGCCACCATGATTCGGCCCCACCCACCCCCTGGCGCGTTTGTGAACTGGGTGCCCGTATATGGGCCGGGAGTCCTCAAACGCAGCGGTGACGTTTCAAGGGGGGTTGATGTGGCTACTGTGTGCGGCGGTCGCGGGTGGAGTCCGAACCAAGGAGACCCCCCGCATGTGCGACCTCTGCAACGGCGAAGACGCGTTGCCGCGCCGCCAGTTCCTCCGCCTCGCCGCCGTCGGAGCGGTCACCGTCGCCGCCGGCGTGGCCCTCGATCACGGCACGGCCGCAGCGAAGCCGAAGTCGTCGGGATCGACGACGCCGAAGGTGGAGCGTGTCGCCGCCCCGGCGATCGTCACTCGCGCCCAGTGGGGCGCCGACGAGTCGATCCGCGACAACCACATCGTCGGCTGGGCACCGTTCCGCAAGATCATCGTCCATCACACGGCGAGCCCCAACGGTGTGAAGGACCCGGCGGCGGCAGTCAGGTTCGGGTACAAGCTGCACGTCATCGATCGGAAGTTCACCGACATCGGCTACAACTTCCTGATCGGCCCCGACGGCGAGATCTTCGAAGGCCGCCGGGCTCGTCGCTACGGAAAGGGCGAGTTGCACACCGGAGAGGACGGGGCGGGCAACGCCATCATCGGTGGCCACACGAAAGGCCGCAACGCGGGGACGTGTGGGATCGCCCTGATCGGCAACTTCATGAAGACTCCTCCGTCGAACGCTGCGATCGAGAGCCTCATCCACCTGATCGCGTGGGAAGCGCAGCGACACAAGATCGATCCGATGGGCAGGGACCCGTACATCGCCACCGATTCGACTCACCTCGACTTCTTCAACATCGCCGGGCACCGCGACATCGGCTCGACGCTGTGCCCCGGCACCCGGATGGCGGCGTCGCTGGGCTGGTTGCGCAAGCAGGTGGCCGAGCGCGCCGGCAGGTTCCCGGAGCGCAAGGCGGACATGCGCAGGCTGGCCTGGGTGATCAACTGATCCTGCGCCGCGGCCGGCGCCGTTACTCGCCGAGCTCGCCCTGGCGGTAGTGCAGGCGGCACAGCAGCTCGTAGCGGACGACGTCTCCGAACAGCGGCTGATCGTCGGTTACGCCGGTGTCACCGACCACGACGGTGTCGCCTTCGTACACGACCTCACCGTTGACGACTCGGGCGTTGTGCGTCGCCCGCGCCCCGCACCAGCAGCGCGCCTCGACCTGCATCGGCACACGCTCGTCGGCGATCTCGAGCATCCGCTTGGTGGCATCGAACAGCAGCCCGCGGAAGTCGGTGATCAGACCGAACGCATACACGTCGACGCTGAGCTCGTCGACGGCTCGGCTCAGCTGGTCGCATTGCTGCACCGTGTAGAACTGCACCTCGTCGCAGACCAAGTAGTGGATCGGCCAATGGTCGACAGCGAGCTTGAACAAGTCGAGATCGGGCTCGACCTCGATTGCCTCGGCGGCGACCCCGAGGCGGCTGGTCACTTGTGCGCCCTCGCGGTCCAGCTTCGTCAGCAGCAGTCCGTAGAGGGCGCGGCTGGCCAGGTTGTGGTGGATCTGCAGTGCCATCGTGCTCTTGCCGGAGCCCATCGTCCCGAAGTTGAAGCGCAAGGTGGCCATGGCGGCAGCGACGATACCCGCGCCTTCTACCCCAGCATTCCCTGGACCCGCTCGATCGTGTCCGCTTCCGCCGCTCGCTTGTCGGGACGGTAGCGGCGGACGCGGGCGAATCGCAGGGCGACGCCACCCGGGTAGCGAGTCGAACGTTGCACGCCGTCGAGAGCGATCTCGACGACGAGCTCGGGTCGCACGTGCACGGTGTGGCCCTCGGTGCCGATGGCGAGACGCTGCAGCTCGTCGGTCTGCCACCGCAGCACATCATCCGTCATGCCTTTGAACGTCTTGCCGACCATCACGAAGCCGTCCGACCCGCGCGCACCCAAGTGGAGGTTGCTCAACCAGCCTGTCCTCCGGCCGTGGCCCCACTCCGCAGCGAGCACGACGAGATCGAGCGTGTGCACCGGCTTGACCTTGCGCCAGCCGACGCCGCGGCGGCCGGCCTCGTACGTCGACTCGATCGCCTTGACCATCACACCCTCGTGGCCGGAGTCGACGGCGTTGATGGCGAAGG
Organism: Ilumatobacteraceae bacterium; assembly: GCA_036556105.1. Lineage (GTDB taxonomy): Bacteria > Actinomycetota > Acidimicrobiia > Acidimicrobiales > Ilumatobacteraceae > JAENVT01. Next base: position 4,161 of record DATBKA010000451.1, read on the forward strand.
CCTCGCCTTCCTCTGCATCCGCGGTGACGATCGAGGGCAGCATCGACGATGGAGGCACGAGTCGGGCGAGGGCAGCGCGCCGGACGCTGAGCGGCTCGTCGATCAGCGACGAGTCGTCGAGGTGCAACACGTCGAAGAAGTAGGCGTTCGTCGTCGCCAGCCCGCTGACCGTGTCTTGGAAGATCCGCGGTAGGCCGTCCTCGCTGACGCCGAGCGCTTCGCCGTCGAGCACGATGTTGCGCGCCGGCAATCGCCGCACCACCTCGACGACTGACGGGAGGGCGGCGGTGATGTCGTTCAGGCCGCGGCTGAACAGGCGCACATCGTCGCCCAGCTTGTGCGCCTGCACGCGGATGCCGTCGAGCTTCCATTCGACGCTCGCCCGTCCGACCTC
>DATBKA010000452.1:0-3578 GCA_036556105.1 Ilumatobacteraceae bacterium
GATCAGGAAGCAGCCTTCAACGCGATCAACGCTCCCACCAATCACAACATCACCGGGGTCGGCGCAACGTTCGTGTTCGGTGCGTCCGGGCGCCTCGTGATCAACGACGCCGTGCCCGGCTCCGGCATCACGGTCAAGTTCAACAACCGGTACGTCGGCCCGACTGATGTCAGCACGGCAAGCTCGGCAGGTGTGTCCATCATGACCGTCAACGGTGAGCTCAGCGGCGGCAACATCATCGATCTCGTCCGACCGGGACAGTTGTTCGTCCCGGCGGCAACGGTCGGCGGCGAGACACCGGCAGTGGCGACCGTGCCCGACTTCGTGCCGTCTACGTTGATCAGCAGTGCCGATCCGCTCGCCCCGTCGCTTCCGGTCGTCGACATCTCCCTGTCCACTGCCGAACCCGTCACCGTTTCGATCACCGGCTACACGTCGGTGCCGCAAGGAACGGTCAGTGTGAACACACTGCCGACCGCCATCGCGGGCAAAGACATCCAGATCGCCGGCGGAGTCCTCACCGCCCAGGCATTGATCTCCACGGATCGACCGGCGAACTTCGTGTTCGGTGCGGTCAACGCCGTCGTGCAGAAGACGTTCAAGATCGTCACCACGATGAGCGGTTCGAACTCCGTATCGACCGCGATCGTGCAGGTCAACAGCATCGGCACGTATTACGTCAACTCCTGGGAAGTCCAAGCGAACTGACGGGCGGTACGGTGGCCGCCGATGTGCGGCCGCTTCGTGTCTTCCAGTTCCGCTGAACGCATCGCCGAGTACTTCGGCGCCTCGTTCGACCCGCAAACAACGCTGCCCGAGAACTTCAACACCGCGCCGACGAACGACATCTACGGCGTCGTCGCCGGATCTGACGGGAAGCCGACGTTGCAGGTCTTCCACTGGGGCCTCGTGCCGATCTGGGCCAAGGACACCAAGATCGGCTCGAAGATGATCAACGCCCGCGCCGAGACCATCGCCGAGAAGCCGGCGTTCAAGTCGGTGTTCAAGAAGCAGCGAATCATCATCCCGATGGACGGCTTCTACGAATGGCAGCAGGGCAGCGAGGGCGCGGCGCTGACCAAGGCCGGCAAACCGGCGAAGCAGCCGATGTACATCCACCGCCTCGACGGGGAGCCGCTCGCCGTCGCCGGGCTGTGGACCGCATGGCGCGACAAGACGGCCGGGCCCGACGCGCCATGGCTGCACAGCTGCTCGATCGTCACCACGTCGGCGAACGCCACGATGGAGCCGATTCACAACCGCATGCCGGTGTTGCTGCCGCCAAGCGCGTGGGAGCAGTGGCTCGATCCGGGCAACGCCGACGTCACCAAGTTGCAAGGGTTGCTCGTCCCTGCGCCCGACAACCTGCTGACCGTGCACAAGGTGTCGACCGATGTCAACAACGTGCGCAACAAGAGCGCCGAGCTGATCGAACCAATCGACTAACCCTGTACGGCAAGCGCGGCGCGGATCGCGTCGGCTGCGGCTTCCAGGTCGTCACGATCGACCGAGCTCGCCGCGTTCTCGAACGACAGCTGGCCCATGTGCTCGGTCGGGATGACGTGCACGTGCGCATGAGGAACCTCATAGCCGGCGATGATGATGCCGACCCGCGCGCAGTCGAATGCCTGCTGCTGGGCGCGGCCGATGCGGTGAACCACACCGAACAAGTGGCCGAGGAGATCCGGCGGGGCATCAATCCAATGATCGACCTCGGCGATCGGTACCACGAGCACGTGACCGCGGGCGAGCGGATTGATCGACATGAACGCGACGCAATGCTCGTCACGGTGCACGAACGTGCCGGGGATCTCGCCGGCGATGATGCGGCTGAAGATGGTCGTCATGAGGCCGAACCTACCGTCGCCGCGCTTGTACGCTCGACGCGATGGAAGTGCTCGCGACGAGGCGGTACCTCACTCTGCCCAACGCCTTCACCTTCCTGCGCTTGTGTTGCATCCCTCTGTTCTTGTACCTGCTGTTCGGACGCGACAACCGCGCCGCGGCGGCCTGGCTGCTCGGCGGGCTTGGAGCCACCGATTGGGTCGACGGCTGGCTGGCGCGGCGCTTCAACCAGACCAGCGAGTTCGGCAAGGCATTCGACCCGACGACCGATCGATTGCTGTTGATCGTGGCCATCACGGGGATCATCATCGACGGCTCGGCGCCGCTGTGGCTGTGCTGGGCAGTGATCGTGCGTGAGGTGCTGGTCGGGGGAGCGATCGCCATCGCCACCGTCGCGTTCGCGATGAAGCGCTTCGACGTGCTGTGGCTCGGCAAGACGGCCACGTTCCTGCTGATGTTCTCGTTCCCTGCATTCGTGCTCGGCGCGTCCGACTTTCCCGTGCATCAGGGCTTCCAGATCTTCGCCTGGCTGTGCGGGATACCGGGGCTCATCCTCAGCTACTACACGGCCGCGTTGTACGTGCCGAGCATCCGCGCCGGTCTGCGCGAGGGTCGCCAGGCAGACCGCTAGTCTGCGGGGCCATGACGGTCCCTGCGAACCTGCGCTACTCCAACGACCACGAGTGGGTCGCCGTTGACGGCAACCGAGCACGGATCGGCATCACCGACTACGCCCAGGACGCCCTCGGCGACGTGGTGTACGTGCAGTCTCCGAAGGTGGGCGAGCAGGTCGCGGCCGGCGACAGCTTCAGTGAGGTGGAGAGCACCAAGTCGGTCAGCGACATCTACGCGCCTGTGTCGGGCACGGTCGTCGCCGTCAACGAGCAGCTGAGCTCGGCGCCCGACACGTTGAACTCCGATCCGTACGGTGCAGGGTGGATCTGCGAGATCGAGATGAGCGATCCGGCGGAGGTCGAGGCCTTGCTCGACGCCGTTGGATATCAAGCTCTCATCGACGGTTAGTCTGCTGGCGATGGCGTACGTGTACTGCAACCAATGCGGCCACAGGAACCCGCCAGACTCAGGCTTCTGCTCGTCGTGCGGGGCCGTGCTCGACCGCATCGCCGATCACACGATCACCCTGGCGAAGACGGACCCGCTGCAGGAGGCTCCCGGACCCGACGACGACGTCGTCGTCAACGTCGGCGACCTCGAAGTCGGCGTCGCCTCGTTGATCGTTCGCTCCGGTCCGCAGGCCGGAGCCGCGTTCGGTCTGCGCAATCAGGTGACGCGCCTCGGCAGGCATCCTGACAGCGAGATCAGCCTCGACGACATCACCGTGTCACGGCGGCACGCCGAAGTCGAGCGCACCGCCAAGGGCTATGTCGTGCGCGACTCGGGCTCGCTGAACGGTACCTATCTCAACGCGGAGCGCATCGACAATGAAGTCGTGCTGCACCAAGGCGACGAGCTGCAGATCGGCAAGTTCCGCCTCGTGTTCTTCGAGCGCTCCGAAGGCTGAGACATGGTCATGCACGATCGGCCTTACCTATCCATTGGCGAAGTGTTGGGACTGCTGCTCGAAGAGTTCCCCGACGTGACGATCTCCAAGATCCGCTTCCTGGAGAGCCAAGGTCTGATCGACCCGGAGCGCACCGCCAGCGGCTATCGCAAGTTCTACGACAACGATGTCGATCTGTTGCGGGTCATCCTCCGTGAGCAGCGCGAGAACT
>DATBKA010000453.1:0-1704 GCA_036556105.1 Ilumatobacteraceae bacterium
TGCAGGTGCGGTTCAGGTACGGCGACGTGCACCATTCACAGCACCGCCAGGCGCACCATGCACAGCACCGCACGGTGCACCGAGCACGTGCACCTGCACCGCTCACGATCACAGCAGCGATAACAGAATCACCAGCAGCCCCGGGACGAACGCTCTGGCACGGTCCGTGGACACGTTGCCTGACGGATCCGTGCAGGTCGTCGTCACCGTGTAGATTCGGGTTCCGATCAGTCCGGCCCACTCGGCCCTGAGCCGGACGTGATGTGGATCCACGACGATCCAGTCGGCCTGCGAGCCGCTCGTATCGTTGCTGGTCACCCCCAGACCGCATGTCGTGGCGCCGCTGGCGTCCGTGGCAGCGTAGTCGACGGTCACGTCGACGAGCCGCCGGTTCGGCGGAAACAGAATCTGCGGATTCAACGTCAGCCCGTCGATCGTCGGCGCGATCGTGTCGCGCACGCGCACGAGGCGTGTCACGGACGACGTCAGGAACCCGTTCGTCGCCGTGTACGTCAGGGGATAGTCGCCGGGCGTATTCGAATCGACCAGGCCGGTCACGGTCACTGGCAGCGGACCGTCCTCGTCATGAGCCGTGGCGCCCGGGTCCTCGAAGGTCGTGAAGGCTTCGACGTCGAGCGGAGTGGCGCCATTCAGCGTGACGACCGGAGCGCCCGGGAACGCGAAGTAAGCGACGATGGCATCATGGTCCGAGAGGCGCTCGGGCCTCGTCGAGTCGCCGCGCAGCGACTCCGGGAAGTCGGCGTTGCTTCTCGCAAATGCCACACGGCTGAATCGCCGCAACGCGCCGTCGTTCACAAGGGCATGGTCGAGCGTCTGCGCGTTGCCGTCGAACACGAACGAATACCGCTCGGACGATGGGAGCGTGTCGCCGAGACCGGTGAGATCGGGCGTCACGAGATCGGGACTCGCCAGCGCAACCTGATCGGCTGGCGTCGGCTGGCCCTTGATGGTCCCGATCACGTCCACGAGACCGTCGTTGAACTGGAACGCGTTGTAATCGCCGACCGAGACGATGCGCTCGGTGGCTTGGCGTGACTGGATCAGGTCGGCCAGGAACTCCGCCTGCGCGCGGCGCTTGGCTCGCACGCGTGGACCCTCATCCTCTGCAACGCCTCGCAGTGACCGCAGGTGATTGACGATCACCGTCATGGGGAACGCGGGGCCGAGCGGACCCTGGATGGCGCCTCTCAGCACGAGCGGGGGACGATCGTTCAGCGTCGCCGGCACCGTGCTGCCCGGGGGCAGATACGTTGCCGCCTTGCCGAGCTGCTCGACGCTGACGACCTGGACTCGTGCCGACTTGACGAGCAGCCCCACATCGATCCCGCCGATGTCGTTCCCCTCCTCGAGGTACGCGACGTACATCGGGCTCGCGTGACCCGCCGCCACTTCGTCCGCATTGATACGATCGGCGAACCGCTGCAGGATCGGGAGGTTCTCCGCTTCGACGATGCCGAGGATGTCCGGCAGGCGAAGGGACGTGCGAATGGCCAGCGACGCTTTCTGCAGCCGTCGCTGCACGGCATCCGCGTCGACGACCGGATCGTCGGTGTCGGGATCGTCGAACTCGTCGAACAGGCGCTCGACGTTGAACGACGCAATCGTGAACTCACCCGCGTTGGGAACCGGCACCGGAATGGCTGCCTGCGGTCCGTCGATCGTCCCGGCGCCCGGATCCGAAAG
>DATBKA010000454.1:0-3236 GCA_036556105.1 Ilumatobacteraceae bacterium
CGCCCGCACCAGCGCGTGCCCCTCGTCGATCAGGGCCCGGTTCCACAGCGACCGATCCTGATCGGGCAGACGGATCAGCGACCCGTCGGGCGCGGCGCGTGCCGGCCGGCGCGACTCGGTGAGCAACAGCAGCGCCAGCAACCCGATCGCCTCGCCTTCGTCGGGCATCAATTCGACGAGGACCCGCGCCAGCCTGATCGCTTCGCCGCACAGGTCCTCACGGATCAGCGAGTCGCCACTCGTGGCGACGTGACCCTCGTTGAAGATCAGGTAGAGCACGGCCAGCACCGACTGCAGCCGGTCGGGCAGCTCGGCGTCGTCGGGCACCCGATACGGGATGTTCGCGGCGCGGATCTTGTTCTTGGCGCGCACGAGTCGTTGCGCCATCGTCGGCTCAGACACGAGCAAGGCGCGGGCGATCTCCGGCGTCTGCAGACCGGCGATCAAGCGCAGCGTCAACGCCACTTGCGCCTCGAGGTTGAGCGAGGGATGGCAGCACGTGAAGATCAGCCGCAGACGATCGTCCTCCAATAGCCCCACCTCCTCGTCTTCGCCAGGGGCGCGGACCGTTTGCCGCATCTGCGCTTGACGTTGGCGCTGGTCGCGCGACGATTCACGGCGCACTCGATCGATGCCGCGATGCTTGGCGGTCGTGATGATCCACCCGGCAGGGCTGGGCGGCAGACCTGTCGACGGCCAACGCTGAACGGCGACCTCGAAGGCCTCCTGGACCGCCTCCTCGGCAATGTCGATGTCGCCGAAGAAGCGGACCAGGCTGGCCACTGCTCGTCCTGACTCGGCACGGAACACGCGCTCGATGTCTGCTGCATTGACTGCTCCGACCATTGACTCTGGCCGGATCAGTCGTCCTGGAACGGACGCACCTCAACGGGAGCCGCGCAGGCCACCGTGGCTTCGCGGGCCCACGCCAAGGCGGCGTCGAGATCGGCGGCTTCGATCACCCAGAAGCCACCCAGTTGCTCCTTGGACTCGGCGAACGGGCCGTCGCTGGTCAGCACGTCGTTGCCCTGGGCACGCACGACGGTCGCCGTGTTGGCCGGGTGCAACCCGCCGCCGAACACCCATGCTCCCTGCTCCTGGAGCTTCTGGTTGAACACGTCGACGTCGTGATACGCCTTCTGCATCGCTTCGTCGCTGGGTGGCTCCTGGCCCTCGACCATGTAGACGGACATCATGTACTGCGTCATTGGGGATCTCTCCTTGTCAGTTGACTCGGCCGTTCCGAGTCTTGCCGTGTACACGAACGGCACGACACGAAATCGACAGCCTCGACGAAATTTGTTGCGAGCTATGGGCGACGCCCGACGAAGGCAAGCAATCGATCCTGGTCGGAGGCGGTTTCCGAGATCTCGACGCGAGGCCCGAAGTGCCCACTGCTGCGCAGGATCTCGTCCATCGGCTCGATACCGACGAGCATCAGTTGCACTTCCTCGGCGTCCAGCACGACGTCCTGCCCGGTCGCACGGGCGAGATCCCACGTGTGGATGAGGACGTCGTGCAAGATGAACATCGCGATCGCGGCTTCCAGCGTGTGCCGCCCGGCGTACTCGTGCACGAACTCGCTCGCTGCAGTTCGTGGATCGTCGAGCAACCGTTGCAAGGAGTCGCTGAGCGCTTGCCACGCCGCGACCGGGTCGCTGTCGACGGATGGCTCGACGGACACCGTGATGGCCGTCGCGCTGTTGATGAACGACGGGATCCACTCGACCATGTGCCGGATCACATCCCGCGCCACCCAGCCTTCACACGGTGACGGATCGTCCCACGCCGGCTCCGGCACGAGTGCGGCAACAGCAGTGAAGCCACTCGCCACGGTTCGGTAGCGCTCGGCGATCTCGGTCATCGCACGATCATCTCGCGTCAAGGGTCGGGCTCGCCAAGCCGGTAGCGTCGTCGCCCGTGACGGCCACGTCGGAACCTTGGGCCGTGGTCCTGCAGATCGCACACACGTCTGACATCTCGCGTCCGTTGTTGACCGCCGCCCGCGACCTTCTCGACTTCGTCTTCGAAGGGGAGATGACCGACGACGACTGGGAGCACTCGCTCGGCGGGATGCACGTGATCGCCCGATGCGAGGAGCTGGTGATCGGCCACGCCGCGCTGATCCAGCGGCGCCTCATGCATCGCGGTGCTGCGCTGCGCGCCGGATATGTGGAAGGCGTCGGAGTGCACCCCGACTGGCAGCGGCGCGGCATCGGCGGGCAGATGATGGATCAGTTGGAGCAGATGATCGGGGCCGCCTACGACCTTGGGGCCCTCGGTGCCTCGGACGACGGTGTGCCGTTCTACGAGCACCGCGGCTGGGTGAAGTGGCTCGGCCCCACGTCGGCACTGACCCCGGAAGGCATCGTGCCCACACCGGACGAGGACGGCTGGATCTACGTGCTGCCCGTGAGCCGACGCGGATCTCATAACTTGGACATCCATGGCGAGCTCACGTGTGATTGGCGCGGAGGCGACGTCTGGTGACTGACCGCGCCGCTCCACGCCACCCCTCGCAGCGTTTGAGGAGTTTTCGCCCGTATAGGGGCCCGGAGTCCTCAAACGCCGTGTGGCAGGTGGCGGTCGTAGCCGTGCTGATCGTCTGCTCAGTCATCGCTTCGGCCTCACCGGCGCTCGTTCACGCTGCGGTCACTCCCCCGACGGATGCGCCGCCGGTGACGTTGATCGGTGACTCGACGATGGCGGGCATGGCTTGGACCTCGACCACCGGCGACGATCCACGCGACGTCGTCGGCAGCGCCTACAAGCTGATCTTCGACGCGGAGAGCTGCCGAAGGCTCGTCGCGCCGAGCTGTCGGGGGCGGTTCGGCTATGTGCCGATGAGCGTGCTGCCGGTGATGAGCTCGAAGCTCAAGGGCCGGCTCGGCGAGGCCGTCGTGATCATGGCCGGCTACGACGACGCGTCGATCACCGACGCGGTCGACAAGGTGATGACCGAGGCCGAGCTGCAGGGCGTGATCCGCGTGCTCTGGCTCACGTACCGCACGAACACCGACTACGTGCTGCCCGGAGGCATCGCCGCGCGCACGCTCTACGGCAGCCACAACGCGGAGCTGGCTGCCGCTGCTCAACGTCACCCGTCGTTGCAGATCCTCGACTGGGACAAGTACAGCGCCAACCAGCCGGAGTGGTTCGCGTGGGACGGCGTGCACCTCACCCTGACCGGCGCGGACGCATTGGCCACGTTCATCAGGAACGGGCTCGATGCGCAG
>DATBKA010000455.1:0-15769 GCA_036556105.1 Ilumatobacteraceae bacterium
CTCGAGTGCGTGCGCATCGTCGACGTCAACCCGTCGGCCGCCGAAGCAATGGTGAGCCGCGCCAGGGACGCCGGAATCCCGGCGGAAGTTGCCAATGACGCCACCGCTGCAATCGACGGGGCCGGCGTGGTCGTCACGATCACGCAGAGCACGCAGCCACTGTTCGCTGCGGGCGCGCTCAGCGAGACAGCACTGATCTGCGCCGTCGGGGCGACCAAGTACGACCGTTGCGAGATTGGCGCCGACGTCGTGGCTCGATGCGGCATGGTCGTGTGCGACGACGTGGTCGGCAGCCGCATCGAATGTGGCGATCTGATCCAAGCGCATCGCGCCGGCCGCTTCGACTGGGATCGTGCCGTTGAACTGCATGCAGTCCTGGCCGGCACCATCCCTGCGCCGTCGGTGGGAGCTGGCCCAGTGCTCTTCGAGACGCAAGGCGTCGCCTTGCAGGACGTCGCCGCCGCCGGCCTCGCATGGCAGCGTTACAACAACGAAAGGACGACACCGTGATCCAGATCAACCGTCTCACCTTGGCGGAGGCCGAGACCGCCGTCGACGCCGCGCTCGCCACGGCCGAGGAGCTTGGCGTCGGCTCGGTCGTGTGCGTGTGCGACGCCGGCGGCTGGCCGCTGGTCATCAAACGCCCCGACACCGGTAAGCCGACCAGCGTCGAGATCGCCATGAACAAGGCGTTCACCGCTGCCTGTCACAGGCGACCGACGCACACCTATACGAACGCTCAGCCCGGCGAAGAAGCGTTCGGAATCATGAACATGCACAGTGGGCGGTTCTCGATCTTCGTCGGCGGCTGGCCGATCGAGATCGATGGCGAAGTGGTTGGTGGCATCGGCGTCTCGGGTGGCCACACCCGCGAAGACATCGCTTGCTGCAAGGCGGGCATCGCCGCGTTGTTGGAGAGCCTCGGCAAACCTGTCGACTTCTCCAAGTGGGACGCCTGGCAGCCGCCGAAGCCGACGGCTGACTGACGTGGAGCAGGTCTCCACGAGCAACCCCGTGCGCGTCCGCAACCGCATCGGCGGCGAGGCGTGTGATGCGTCGGATGGCGGCGAGTTCGAGCGCCGCAACCCGGCCGACTCGCGCCAGCTGGTGTCGGTCGCGCCGGAGAGCACGGTGACCGACGTGACCACGGCGGTCGATGCCGCCCTGGCGGCGAGCGATTCGTGGCGGCGGACCACACCGAGCAGGCGCGCCGAACTGCTCTCCCTCGCGGCGCGCCTGCTCACCGAACGAGGCGAGCAGATCGCCGCGGAGATGGTCGGCGAAGAGGGCAAGCCGCTCGCCGATGCCCGCAACGAGACCAGCCGCACACCTCGCAACCTCGAGCTGTACGCGGGAGAGGCATACCGCTTGACCGGCGCGACGTTCCCGAGTGACGACACGCCGCTCGTGTACTCCGTGTGCGACCCGGTCGGGGTGGTCGGTGTGATCACGCCGTGGAACTTTCCCTTGAACCTCGCCAGCCGCAAGATCGGTCCGGCCCTCGCCGCAGGCAACACGGTGGTGTTCAAGCCGTCGCCGATGACGCCACTGATGGGCGATCGTCTCGCTGCCGCCTTCGTCGATGCGGGCCTGCCCGCCGGCGTTCTCAACGTCGTCCACGGCTTCTCGGCCGGTGCGCATCTCGTCGGCGATCGACGCGTGGGCGCGATCACCTTCACCGGCTCCAACTCAACGGGAGCCAAGATCCACGCCGCCGTCGGGCTGGGGCGGCGCGTGCAGCTCGAGCTCGGTGGGAAGAACCCCGTGATCGTGCTCGCCGATGCCGATCTCGACGCCGCTGCGGCGATCGTGGCGCGGTCGAGCTTCAGCCTCACCGGTCAGGCGTGCACGGGTGCAGGACGAATCCTGGTCGATGAGAGCGTCTACGACGAGCTGCTCGGGCGAGTCGTCGCCCTGGCGAACGGATATGTCGTTGGCCCGGGGGACCGCGCCGGCGTGACGATGGGCCCGTTGATCGATGCGTCCGCGGTGGCGGCGATGGAGCGAGTCGTCGCCCAGGCTCGCGCGGACGGCGCCACGGTGGTCTGCGGAGGAGTCACGCCCGACGGTGACGACCTCGCTCAGGGCCACTTCTTCGCTCCGACGGTCATCGCCGATGCCCGGCCCGACATGTCACTCAGCTGTCAGGAGGTCTTCGGGCCAGTGATCGGCTTCGAACGCATCACCGGCCTCGACGAGGCGATCGCCTCTGCCAACGCCGTCGAGTACGGGCTCTCGGCGGCGATCTGCACGCGCGATCTGCGCGCCGCGCAGCACTTCGCCGCGGAGATCCAAGCGGGGATGGTGCGCATCAACCGACCGACCGTCGGGGCGGCGTTCAACGCCCCGTTCGGTGGCATCAAGCAGTCGGGTACGGGCACGCACAAGGAACAGCTCGGGCCGACGGTGATGGACTTCTACACCGTCACGCGCACCGTGTGGCTGGGCAACTGATGGAGCTCGGTCTCGATGGACAACGAGCTCTTGTGCTCGGCTCGTCGAGCGGGCTCGGCCGTGCCGTCGCCTCATCGTTGATCGCCGAGGGCGCCCAGGTTGCCGTCGTCAGCCGCAGCGCGGCACGCAGCGAGGAGGCCGCGGCGTCGCTCGCGGCGGCCGCGGCATTGGTCGGCGATCTGACCGTGCCCGGCGACGCGGCCCGATTGGTGGTCGATGCTGTGGCTGCTCTCGGTGGGCTCGACATCTGCGTCGTCAACACCGGCGGCGGGACACCGGGCCCGATCATGTCGACAGAAGGCGCCGACGACGGTGCCTACCACGCCATGCTGCGCCCGGTGTTGGAGGTCAGTCGCGCCGCGGCCCCGCACGTCTGCGCAGGTGGCCGTGGCCGGCTGATCTATCTCACGGCGCGGTCGGTGGTGGAGGCGACGCCGGAGCTGGCGTTGAGCTCGGTGTTCCGCAGCGGGGTCGTCGCTGCAGCACGGTCACTGGCGTTGGAACTGGCGCCGAACGCCACGGTCAACGTGATCGTCACCGGCCAGTTCGACACTCCGGCGCTGGGGCGCTTCGAGCGGTCGCGAGCGCAACACGAGTCGCTATCCGTCGACGAGGTGCGTCGCCGCCACATCGCCGCGATCCCGATGGGTCGTCTCGGGCGAGCCGACGAGCTGGCCGACGTCGTCACGTTCCTCGCCAGTCGTCGCGCCGGTTTCGTCACCGGCACCGTCGTGCGCGTCGATGGCGGCGCGGTGCGCGGCTTCTGAAGACCTGCGGTCAATGCGCGCCGAGTTGATCGTGGAGGTACGCGACGCGAGCGTTGGAGATGTGCGCGCATGCTTCGGCAAACGCGCGAGCGGCATCACCGTCGCTGATCGCGTCGACGATCCGCTGATGCTCGGTCCACGACTTCGTGCCGCGTTGAGTGACTCGCTTGGTGTACACCCACTGGATGAGCTGCGACATGCGCTCCACAGAGTCGGCGAGCATCGCATTGTTCGCGGCGATGCACAGCAGGCGGTGGAACTCGGTGTTCAACGCGGGGAGCGCAGCCACGTCGCCGGCACCGGCCGCCGCTGCACCGAGAGCGGCGACGCGCCGCAAGTCGTGAAGCTGGCGTTCCGAACGTCGTTCGGCGGCGAGGCGGGCGACCATCCCTTCCAGGGCCTCACGCAACTCGAACAAGTCGTTGGCTCGTTCCGTGGAGATCAGCGCGACGCGGGCCCCACGGCGCGGTTCCAGCTCGACGAAGCCCTCCGCCTCAAGCGCCTGCAGTGCCTCGCGCACCGGGTTGCGCGACACGTCGAGCTCATGGGCGAGTTGGTCTTCGAAGATCCGTTCTCCTTGCTGGAGACGGCCGTCGACGATGCGACGCTGCACCTCCTCGTAGACGGCGCGTCGCAGCGGCTGGTGAGCGCGCCCGACACGAACGGCCAGTGGTGGGGGATCGAGTTCGTTCACCGCGGTACCTCTGTTAGGGCTCGTGTTCCGGTCGGTCACAGCCGGAGTCGACCATTGACCGGCAGTTCTGTAGATTGTATAAAGTATGCGCTGGACGATCCGTCCACGACACGAGGTGGACATCGGGTCCACGCCAGTAAGGGGGAAATCCTTTGAAGAAGCGCTTCCGGTTGTTCGGTTCGCTGTTCGCCGTCGGTCTTGTCCTCGCTGCCTGCGGCAGTGACAAGAACTCGACCAGCAACCCCACCACACCGGTCGGTGGCAGTTCCGCGGACACGTCCGCAGGCACCACACCGTCGACCTCCGGCCAACCAGCGGAAGGGGCGGAGATCACCATCGCCCTCGGTTCGGAGCCCACCAGCCTCGATCCCTACCTCGTCGACGACGGCGCCGAGCGCGCAGTCAACGACAACGTCTACGAAACGCTTCTCAGCCGCAACGCTACTGGTGAGCTGCAGCCGGGCTTGGCAGCCGAACTGCCGACGCAGGTCGACGACCTGACGTGGCAGTTCAAGCTGCGCGAAGGCGTCAAGTTCCACGATGGTACGCCGTTCAACGCCGACTCGGTCGTGGCCAGCATCAACCGCATGGTCAAGCTGATCGCCGACAAGAAGACCGACAACGACGGCTTCTACGCCAGCATCACCGGCGCCGAGAAGGTCGACGACACCACCGTGAACATCAAGACGGCCAAGCCCGACGGCGTGCTGCCGGCGCGGATGTACTGGCTGAAGATGATCCCCGCTGCAGCCGAGACGACCGAGGACATGTCCGAGGCGCCGAACGGGACGGGGCCCTACAAGTTCGTCAGTCGCACCGTCGGATCCGACATCAAGCTGGAAGCGAACGCCGACTACTGGGGCGACAAGCCCTCGATCGCCAAGGTCAACTACGAGTTCGTCGCCGAAGGTGGCACGCGCCTGGCGGGCCTCAAGTCCGGAAAGTACGACTTGATCACCAACCTGCCGCCCCAAGACGTCGACCAGGCTCCCCAAGAGGCACACGTCCAAGGCCAGGAGCACCCGATCCTGATCCTCGATGAGACCGAAGGCATCACGGCCGACCCCAACGTGCGCGTCGCCCTCAACCTCGCCGTCGACAAGCAGGCGATCGTCGACCAGATCTTCGGCGGCTTCGCGGCGATCGACAAAGGTCAGCTGCTGAGCCCGTCGGTGCTCGGCTTCAACGACTCGCTGGAGGCGTACGACTACGACGCGGACAAGGCCAAGCAGATGATCAAGGACGCCGGCGTGGAGGGCAAGACCATCCAACTCGTCGGTGAGGCCGGGCGCTGGTTGAACGACCGTGAGCTGCTCGAGGCGATCGCCGGGTACTGGAAGGCAGCCGGGCTCGACGTCAAGCTCGACATCCTCGAGTTCGGCGCCTACCTCGACGTGCTGTTCGATCGCGAGAACCGTGCCGACGCGATCTACGTGTCGAGCTCCAACGACATCCTCGACCCCGACCGCCAGTTGTCGACGTACTACCAGGCCGGAGGCATCGGATCCTCGAACGACGATGCCGAGCTGTCTGCCCTGGTCGACAAGGGTCGTGAAGAGCTCGACGCCGACGCTCGTGCCGCGACCTACCAGGAGGCTGTCAAGATCGCCTACGACGGTGCATACTTCGTCTGGCTGGTGAACAACCAGGATCTGTACGGGCTCTCGACGCGGCTCAGCTTCACGCCACGGGTCGACTCGAAGCTCCTCGTCAAAGAGATGTCGGTCACCGGCTGAGCCGGTGACAACGTCGGGAGCGGCAGCAACTACATGGGGCGCTACATCGCACGACGGTTGGTCGAAGGCCTGGTAGTCATTCTCGGAGTGACGATCTTCGTCTTCATCATCACCCGCCTCGTCGGTGATCCCGTGAAGTTCATGCTGCCGCTCTCGGCGACTCCGGAGCAGCGCGCCGAGCGGCGCGCTGCGCTCGGTCTCGATCGCAGCATCCCCGTTCAGTTCGTCAACTTCATCGGCGACCTGCTCCGCCTCGATCTCGGCGACAGCACCTACGTTCGCAACCACTCGGCGCTGTCCGTCGTGTTCGACTACCTGCCGCGCACGCTGCAGCTCGTCGCCCTGGGCATGGTCGTCGCCGTCGTGCTGAGCATTCCGCTCGGGGTGATCGCCAGCCGCAAGCCAGGCGGCGTCGTCGATCGGGTGCTGACGACGTTGAGCCTGATCGGTCTGTCGATGCCGCAGTTCTTCCTCGGGTTCGTGCTGTTGATCGCGTTCACCGTGAAGTTGCACTGGTTCGAGTCCGGGCCAGGTCCGTGGACGCGCAACCTGATCCTGCCGGCGATCTGCCTCGCCCTGCCGGCGATCGGTCGCCTCTCGATCGTCGTCCGCTCGTCGATGATCGATGAGCTCAACACCCAATACGTGAAGGTCGCCAAAGCGAAGGGCATGCCACAACGGCGCATCCTCGGCGTGCACGCCTTGCGCAACGCCGGCATCCCCTACGTCACGTTGCTCGGCTGGGAGGTGATCCGCGCCCTCGCCGGCTACACCGTGGTCGTCGAATCGGTGTTCAACTGGCCCGGTCTCGGCTTCATGGCCGCCACGGCCGTCAAGAACCAGGACTTCTACCTCATCCAGGCGATCGTGTTCGTCGTGGCCGTCATCGTCGTGCTGCTCAACATCATCGTCGACGTCACCTACAAGATTCTCGACCCGAGGGTGGAACTGCGATGACGATGCCCGACGAGTTCACCCCTCCCGACGAGTACACCGCGCAGCACCACGATGTCGAGGAAGCCGAGCTTGCCGAAGAGGCATTGCAGGGGCGGCCGTTCGAGTTGGCCGTGGCCCGCTCCAAGCGCGGCATCCTTCCTGATCTCGTTCGCGACAAGCTCGGTCTGGCGTCGCTCGTGTTCCTCGTCGTGCTCGTCGGGTCGGCAATCCTCGTCCCGTTCCTTCGCGACACCGATCCCAACACCGGTGACCTGTCCGGCGCGATGCAGTCCCCGGTGTGGCACGGCGGCACGTGGGCCCATCCACTCGGCACCGACTGGCAGGGCTACGACGTCTTGGCGCGGTTGCTGGCCGGGGCGCGCACCTCGTTGATCATCGGCGTGCTGGTCGTGCTCGTCGCCGGAACGTTCGGCGTGTTGGTCGGCCTGCTCGCCGGGTACCGCGGTGGGCGCGTCGACCGATGGCTGATGGGTTGGGTCGACGTGCAGGTGTCCTTCCCCGGCCTGCTGCTGGCGATGCTGTTGGTCGCCCTCGTCGGCGGCAGCGTCACCAGCATCACGCTGATCCTCGCCATCAACGGCTGGATGGTCTACGCGCGCATGACGCGAGGCGTCGTCCTGTCGATACGCGAGCGACCGTTCGTCGAAGCGGCGGAGATCATCGGCTGCAAACCGAAGCGGGTCGTTTTCACGCACATCCTGCCCAACCTGTTCACTCCGGTCGCCACACTGGCCGTGCTCGAGTTCGCCCGGATCATCCTCGCCGAGGCGGCGCTGAGCTTCCTCGGCGTCGGCATCCAGTACCCCGACGTGTCGTGGGGGCTCGACATCAGCCGCGCCGGCGATCACGAACTGTTCGGCAACCAATGGCTGATCATCTACCCGGGCCTGTTGCTGAGCCTCACGGTGCTGTCCATCAACCTCTTCAGCAGTTGGCTGCGCGTCGCTCTCGATCCGCAGGAACGTGAGAAGCGCTTCGCGGCGACGGCGATCGGCTCCGGCAAGGGGGCGATGTGAGCACCGGCCATCTCGACGTCACGGCAGTGGACGAGCCCCTGCCGACCGACACGATGCTCGAAGTCGATCACCTCAACGTCAAGTTCTTCACTCGGCGCGGCGTCGTTCACGCGGTTCGCGACGTCAGCTTCACGGTCGCCCGCGGAGAGTCGCTCGGGCTGGTAGGCGAGAGCGGTTCGGGCAAGAGTGTCACCGCGCAGGCCTTGCTCGGACTGACCGAGCTGCCCGGCAAGGTCACGAGCGGTGACGTGCGCTGGAAAGGCCAGTCGTTGGTCGACAACGCCGAGAGCACGCTGGCGCGAGTACGCGGCAACGAGATCGCGATGGTCTTCCAGGACCCGATGACATCGCTGAACCCGGTGTTCACGATCGGCATGCAGATCACCGAGGTGCTGCGCCGTCACCGCGGCATGAACCGTGCCGAGGCGCGGTCCCGCGCGGTGGAGTTGCTCGACCTGGTCGGCATCGCCAACCCCGCGCAGCGAGTCAAGCAGTACGCCCACGAGATGTCGGGCGGCATGCGTCAGCGCGTGCTCATCGCCATGGCGCTGGCCTGCGAGCCGGAGCTGTTGATCGCCGACGAACCGACGACTGCGCTCGACGTGACGATCCAGGCGCAGATCCTCGAGTTGATCGCCGAACTGCAGGAGCGTCTGGGACTGGCCGTGTTGTTGATCACCCACGATCTCGGTGTCGTCGCCGGGTTGTGCGATCGCGTCGCGGTGATGTACTCGGGGAAGATCGTCGAGCTGGCCAAGGCCGACGAGCTGTACGCCAATCCAGGGCATCCCTACAGCGCCGGGCTGCTGCGCAGCACGCCTCGTCTCGACCTCGTCATGCCGCGGCTCGTCAGCATCGAGGGCTCTCCGCCCGATCTCGTCACGCCGCAGGCCGGGTGTTCGTTCGCGCCGCGCTGTGCGATGGCCATCACCCAGTGCCTGGAGGAGACGCCCGGCCTCAAGACCCATCCCAACGGTCGCAAGGTGGCCTGCTGGCGAGCGTTCGAGGACAGCGATGTCTGATCTCCTCGAGGTCGACCGCCTCAGCGTTCGGTTCCCGGTCGGGCGCACCGGATTCTGGGGTGGGCAGGTCAAGTACCTCAGCGCGCTCGACGACGTGTCGCTGTCGATCGCCAAGGGGGAGACCCTGGGCCTGGTGGGCGAGAGCGGGTCCGGCAAGACCACCCTCGGTCGCGCCGTGCTCCGCCGGATCACGCCCGCACAGGGATCGATCCGCTTCCGCGGTGAAGACATCACCAACACCACCGGCGAGGAGTTGCGTCAGCTCCGCCGTCACATGCAGTTGGTGTTCCAAGACCCGTACGCGAGCCTCAACCCGCGCCGCACGGTGCTGCAACTGGTCGGCGAACCGCTGGTCGTGCACGGCCTGGCGAAGAACGACGAGGAGGCGCGTCCGGTCGTGCGTGATCTGCTCGATCGCTGTGGGCTGCCGGTCGACTCGATCGATCGCTACGCGCACGCGTTCAGTGGTGGTCAACGGCAACGGGTCGGCATCGCCCGCGCCTTGGCGCTGCATCCCGACTTCATCGTCGCCGACGAACCGGTCTCGGCGCTCGACGTCTCCGTGCGCGCCCAAGTCGTCAACCTGCTGCAGGATTTGCAGGCCGAGCGCGGACTGACCTACCTGTTCATCGCTCACGACCTCTCCGTGGTGCGCCACATCTCCCATCGCATCGCCATCCTCTACGCCGGCAAGCTGGTCGAGCTGGCGCCGACGCACGACATCTACGAGAAGCATCGCCATCCGTACACCGAAGCGCTGTTGTCGAGCGTGCCGATCCCCGACCCGCCGATCCAGCGCGCCCGGCGGCGGATCGTGCTCCAAGGCGAGATCCCCAATCCCGTCAACCCGCCCGCCGGGTGCCGGTTCCAGACACGCTGCCCGCTCGTTCAGGATCGTTGCCGGGTCGAAACGCCACCGTTGGAGGAGAAGGCGCCGGGCCACTGGGCGGCCTGCTTCTACCGCTGAAGTCGCGCTGGCAGCTTGCCCCTCCGGGCGAAGTCCGGCCCCACGCTTCCACAACGGACGTGTACGGCCGGACTTGTCGATCATTGAGCTAGCGGAAGCGTTGCGGTGAGAGATCGTCGAGGGAGATGCCGCGCCCGGCGAGCGCGCCCGGCATCGGTTCGTCGAAGACCGCGGCGACGAGGGCCTGGGCCAGCGCCGGTGCCGTCTTGATGCCACCGCCACCCTGTCCGACCAGCCAGTAGAAGCCCGGCGCGCTCGGTTCCTCGCCGACGACGGGCGCCGAGTCCGGGCTGAACGTTCGCAATCCGGCCCATGCAGTGCGCACACTGCGGAGAGGCAGCGTCGTCGCCTCGCGGACCCTGTCGAGCGCGAGTGCAACGTCGATCTCCTCGGCCCGGGCATCGCCCGGCTGACTCGGCGTCTCGTCGGCCGGTGACACGAGCAGGCCGCCGGACTCCGGCTCGAAGTAGAACGAACCACCGATGTCCATCACCAGCGGCCACGTCGGATCGACATCGGCCAACGCGGCGATGCATGCCGTCCGCCGCCTTGGTTGCAGACCGATGGGCGCGATGCCGGCGCGCCTCGCGACCACGTCGCCCCACGCTCCGGCGGCGTTGACGACCACAGGGGCGCGCAGCGTCTGCCGTCCGGTGACGACGTCCCAGCCGGCGTCGGTGCGCCGCAGCTCCAACGCCTCCTGCGTGGTCTGCACCGTGCTGTCGCGGCCGCGCACAGCCTGCACGAAGCCTTGCAGCAGCGCATTCGTGTCGATGGCCATTGCGTTTGGCTCGTACACACCACCGCCGGCGATCGCCTCGGCGCGGAAGAGCGGGAGCAGCCGGGCGACGGCGCCCGTGTCGAGGCGGCGTACCGATGGCGCGATCGAAGCCGCGGTGCGGGCGAACGCGTCGAGAACGCCGCGTTGCTGCTCCGTACCGATCCACAGCAGACCGCGTCGTGACAGCAACGGGTGGTCGACGAACCGCGGCGGCGGCGACTCGAAGAACGCTCGGCTGGCCGCGGCCAAGGCGCAGACCAGCGGATGGCCGGAGGTCTCGGACAGCACCGATGCCGATCGCCCGGTGGCGTGATAGCCGGCGACGGGCTCCATCTCGACGACGATCACCGGGCCTCTCTCGGCGAGGGCCCACGCAGCCGAGACTCCAGCGATGCCGGCACCGATGACGATCGCCGCGGCATCGTGGCCGCGCGTCATCCGGAAGCGTGCGACTCCGTGCTCGAGACCGCTGCCGCCCTCGACGTCGACTCGGCCAAGTCGCGCATCACCGACGCCATGTGCTCGAAGGTGCACACACGAGCGTGCTCCGAATCGCCTTTCTCGATCGCGTCGAGGATGTTCTGGTGCTCGTCCCAACCCATCAGGCCCCGGGTGTCGGCCAGCATGCTGAACACCAACTCGGTCTGGTGTCGCAGTGGTGCGACGACCGTGGCGAGGTACTCGTTGCCGGAGGCGCGCTCGATGGCGATGTGGAACTCGCGGTGCATCGCTGCGGCCGTCACGAGGTCGTTGTTGGCGGACGCCTTACGGCCGGCATCGAGGATCTCGCGCAGGCCGTCGACGTCGTCGGCACTGCGGTGCTGGGCCGCTTGCTCGGCGGCATAGGCCTCGATCACGCTGCGCAGTTCGAGCAGCTGGCGGACCCGGAGTGGATCGAGCTTGCTGACGTAGGCGCCACGGCGGGAGATGACCTCGACCAGGCCTGTGCCTTCCAGTGCCCGAATCGCTTCGCGGACGGGGTTGCGGGAAACGCCCAACTGCTCGGCCAGACGATCCTCGAACAGGCGCTCACCTTGGCGGAGCTCGCCGTTGATGATCATCATCCGGATCTCGTCGGCGACGATCTCGCGCAAGGTGCGATGCGATTCGCCGATGGTCACGGTGTTCACGATAACGCCCGCGACCTCGGCTGATGCGTATCCCTGTGCTCAATTCAAGGGCGGTCCGAGCAATGTTGCATAATGTATACAGAACTGGAGGTCAGTGTGTCGGAGTTGACGGGATTGGCTCATCTCGCCGCAGGAGCGGCTGCGGTCGGAGCAGGAGTGGTGAATGCCGTCGCCGGCGGCGGCACGTTGATCTCCTTTCCCGTGCTCACCGCGATTGGGGTGCCTGCCGTGCGCGCCAACGCCACCAACACCGTGGCGCTGTGCCCTGGGTACGTGGGTGGCACGTTTGCCCAGCGTGACGATCTCGATGGCCTGCGCCATGGCCTGCGCGCCCAGACCGTCGCCGCCGTGCTCGGCGGGCTCGCCGGCTCGGTGCTGCTGATCCTCAGCAGCGAGGCCGTGTTCCGCAACATCGTCCCCTACCTGATCCTCGCGGCGTGTGTACTGCTCGCAGTGCAGGACCGCGTCCGCAGCTGGCTCGTCAAACGCGGCCCGGCGACCGAGCACGCCACCCTCGAAGTGGCGGCCGTCGCGGTCGCGTCCGTCTACGGCGGCTACTTCGGCGCCGGGTTGGGGATCATGTTGATGGCCGTGCTCGGGCTGTTCTCGGACCTGCCCTTCAACCGGCTGAACGCCGTCAAGCAACTGTTGTCGTTTCTCGTCAACGTGTCTGCGGCGCTCTTCTTGGTGTTCTCGGGAAAGGTCGTGTGGACCATCGTCGCCGTGATGGCCCCGGCCAGCCTCGTCGGCGGACACCTCGGCGGCCGGATGGCGAGCTCGTTGCCGCCGAAGCCGATGCGCATCGGAGTCATCGTCTTCGGTGTGATCGTCGCCATCGCCTACTTGTTGAAGTGACCCCGGCTTGTGCCCTGACCACGTACGTTTGCGTTGTTGTGGGGTCGAAGATCTAGGCGAGCTTCATGAACAGGCGGCGCACGTCGTCGATGGCATAGCCCTCTGCAGCGGACTCTTCAGGGTGGGACACGCACCACTCCAGGCCGGCGGCGACGAGCATGAACCCGGCCTGATCGAGTGCCTTGCTGGCTGCAGTCAGCTGGGTGACGACATCGCGGCAGTCACGACCGTCGGCGAGCATCTGCTGCACGCCGCGGACCTGTCCTTCGACGCGGCGGAGGCGGCGGGTGAGGTCGGCAATGGTGTCTTCGGGGATGTCCATCGTGGTCCTTCGTGGTGGGAGGGTCAGCGGAGCGCGAGCCCCGAACGGGTGGCGGTGTAGACGGCGACGACGACGAGGAGGATGACGAACCAGCGTTGCAACGAACCGGAATCGCGAGTGCGCGACAGGCGACCGCCGACGACGACTCCGATCAGGCTGGCGACGGTAAACGGGATGACCGTATGCCACTCGATCGAACCGCCGTTCAGGCGAGTTGCCAGGGCGACGACCGAGTTGATGGTGATCACGAGCAGCGACGTACCGATGGCGTCGCACATGTCGAAGCGCAGCGCCAGCACGAGCGCCGGAACGATCACGAACCCGCCGCCGACTCCGAAGAAGCCGGTGAGCAGACCGACCGCGCTGCCGGCCAGCAACACCTTGACGACCGTGCTCACGTCGACGTGGACGCTCGACGCGGGCGAGGCGACGGCCGCCGCGCCGACCGACTGCGGCAGCGGTTGAGTGACCGGCGTCTTGCTGACCCGCCTCCACATCGCCGCCGCAGCGATCAGCATCAGGCCGGAGAAGGCGAGCAGCAAGAAGTCGGGGTCGACGGTCTTGTTCCAGTGTGAGCCGAGCAGCGAACCGCCGACGCCGGCAAGCCCGAACATCAGCCCGGCCTTGACGCGAACGCGACCCGCTCGCCAGTGGGGGGCGATGCCGATCAGCGCCGTCAACGCGACGAGCACGAGCGATGTGGTGGTCGCTTGCTTCGAGCTCTGCCCGGCGGCGTAGACGAGCGCCGGTACGGCCAGGATCGATCCGCCGCCACCGAGTGCGCCCAGCGACAGGCCGATGAGGAAGCCGAGCGGGGAGGTCAGCAGGGCGCGCATCAGGCCGAGCGCGCTTCCCAGGCCGCATAACCGCCGACCAGGTCGGACACGTCGCTGAAACCCCGGGAACGCAACAGGCTGGCGACGATGGCCGAGCGATAGCCGCCGGCGCAGTACACGACGGTCGGGGCCGACTGATCGAGCTCACCCAGCCGGCCGAGCAGCGCCGGCAGGCTGATGTTGCGTGCGCCGCGGATGCTGCCGCGCTCGACCTCAGCGGCATTGCGCACATCGATCAGCACCAATCCGGGAACGGTGCGCATCCGTTCCGTAAGTGTCTCGGCCGACAGTCGCGACATCTGCTCGACGTACTCCGGGTGGGAGACGAACGCCTCGATCGGTGTCTGCAGTGCGCCGACCACCTTGTCGAAGCCGATCCGGGCCAGTCGCACCGTGGCGGCGGACTCCTGACCAGGGTCGGTGACGAGCACGATCGGCGTGCCGGGAGCCATGACCTCCCCCGCGTACTCGGCGAACCGACCACCGAGGCCGATGTTGATCGAGCCGCGTAGGTGCCCAGCGGCGAAGCCGACATCGTCGCGGGCGTCGATCACGACCGCTCCAGCATGTTGCTCGGCGAGCACGTCGTCGATGGTCAACGAGGCGACGGCGGTGTCGTCGACGAGAAGGTCGTGCATCTCGCGATTGCGGTTGGCGGCGAACGAGAAGTACAGCGGGGCAACGGATTGGCCTTGAGTGACGGCCTCGACGAAGGCATCTTCAGTCATCGGCGCGAGCGCGTAGTTGCTGCGGCGCTGCTCGCCGATCGTCGACACGGTCTCCGTCGACAGGTTCTTGCCACACGCCGACCCCGCGCCGTGGGCTGGGTAGACCTTGGTCGCGTCGGGCAGGACGAGCAGCTTCTCGTGCAACGAGTGATACAGCTGGCGGGCGAGCTCGTCGGCGGTCACGCCGGCGGAAGCGAGCAGGTCTGGCCGGCCGACGTCGCCGATGAACAACGTGTCTCCGGTGAGCACGCCCGATGGAGGCTGTCCGGCCCCGTTCGGGTACACGACGATGCTGATCGACTCGGGCGTGTGCCCGGGAGTGGAGCGCACCTCGAGCTCGACGCCGCTGCCTGCCTCGCCGAGCACGATTCGGTCACCGTCGGCGAACGTCTCGATCGGAAACTCGGCGCGCCCGGCGGCGGCTGCTCCGTACCCGATGCGGGCTCCGGTCTCGGCGGCGAGCTCGAGGTGGCCTGACAGGAAGTCGGCATGGAAGTGGGTCTCCAAGACCTTGATGATCGTCAGCCCGTTGGCCTCGGCGTCGGCCAGGTATTCGGCGACGTCGCGCTGAGGATCGACAACGACCGCGCGTCCGGTGGTGGTGTCACCGATCAGGTAGCTGGCGTGCGACAGGCACCCGAGGTAGTACTGCCGGAAGAACATGCGTGGAGTATACCCCCTGGGGTATTGAGAACGGGCGTTCCTCTGCCGATCATGACGCCGCCAGAACCTCGTCGGAAGGGCCGATGTGCCCTTGTCGCAGCGTGAGCGCGGGCCGACGATGAGGACATGGACATCGGCAGGCGGCGAGTCCGATGAGAGCCGTCGTCCTGGTCAAGCAGGTACCCGATCTGCGCGTCGGAAGCGTCGGAGTGCGCCCGGACGGCACGATCGATCGCGCCGCGGCGGCCCCGATCACCAACCCGGCCGACCTGCACGCGGTCCAAGCAGCGGTGCAGCTCGCCGACGACGTGTGGGCGTTGTCGATGGGCCCGCGGCGCGCCGAGGAGACGTTGCGGCAGGCTCTGGAAGCCGGCGCTCACCACGCCGTCCTGCTGTGCGATCACGCCCTGGCCGGATCCGACACGTGGGCGACGGCCAACGCGCTCGCCGCGGCGATCAGATGGATCGGCTCCGTCGATCTCGTGCTCTGCGGGATCTCGGCAATCGACGGCGAGACCGGTCAGGTCGGGCCCTCGGTCGCCCAACGGCTCGGTTGGCCGCAGGCGACGGCGTGCGAGGCGTTGGACATCGTCGGCGACGCGGTCGTCGCCCGCCGGGTCGTCGAGGGCGGCTACGAGCGGTTGCATCTCCCTCTGCCGGCCGTCGTGTCGGTCGGCGAGACCGGGTTCTCGCCGCGTTACCCGACGATGCCCGACCGGCGGCGCGCCGCGGCGACACCGATCGAGGAGGTGACTGCCGGCGATGTCGGTCTCGATCCGGACACGATCGGGCTCGCTGCTTCGCCGACCAAGGTCGCCAAGATGACGCCGTCGCCCTGGCC
>DATBKA010000456.1:0-6615 GCA_036556105.1 Ilumatobacteraceae bacterium
AACAAGACCTTTTCATGATGGTTGGCCTGCATGTAGTCGAAGATCCCCGAGCTGCTCAGCGGCATGTCCAACCTCCATCGACCATCAGCACCTCGCCGGTGACGTACGAGGAAGCATCGGAGACCAGGAACACGACCGGCCCGACGAGCTCCTCCGGCCGGCCTCGCCTCCCCAGCGGTGTGAGCTCGCGCACCGAGCGCTCCTTGGCTTCGTCGTGCTCGGTCGACGCTCCTGGCATGAACACCTCCATGTACGCCGGTGAGAACGCGTTGACACGGATCCCGTGTTCCGCCCACTCGACGGCGAGCGACCTCGTCAGCATGTTCACCCCACCCTTGGAGATGTTGTAGGCGGAGATGTTCTTGATCGCCACGTCGCCGCAGATGGAGGAGTTGTTGGCGATCGCGCCGCCGCGGCCGCCGGCGATCATCACCTTCGCCGCGGCTTGAGCGAAGAAGAAGTAGGCCTTGAGGTTGACGTCGAGCACGAAGTCGAAATCGCTTTCGGTGTAGTCGATCGCCGGGGCGGCGGCGTCGACGCCGGCGTTGTTGACCAGGATGTCGAGCCCGCCGAGGCCGGCTGTGGCCGCGCCGACGACTCGGTCGATCTCGCTCGTGTGCGCCGCATCGCCGGGCACGACCACGCAGTTGCGGCCCGTGGCGCGGACCGCGGCGGCGGTCTCGTCGAGCTCGGCAACCGTGCGGCTGGTGATCGCCACGTCGGCACCGTGTTCGGCGAGGCCGATGGCGATCGCCCGCCCGAGACCGCGACCTCCCCCGGTGACGAGTGCGTGCTTGCCGGTCAGGTCGAACAGTGGCGACATCAACCGGATGCTAGGCAGTGCGGGACCGCGCGACGGAGGCGAGACGTCGCCGGGTGCTGCCCGGCGACCCCGTGTGCTGATCCCGCCTGTCCGGTCGCGGCTGTTAACTTCGCCGCGGGCGGGCTGGAGGAGCTCGACATGCGAAGATCAGCAGCGGTTGCCTTGACGATCGCGGCACTGGCCGTACCGGTGATCGACGTGCAGGTGCCGCGCGCTGCTGCCGCGGTGTTGCCAGGGTTCACCGACACGCCCGTCGCCTCGTTGGGCGCTTCGACCGGCATCGCCGGGCTGCCCGATGGCCGGATTATCGTTCTCGAGCAAGCCGGGCGAGTCCGCCTGCTGCGCAACGACGTGCTGTTGCCCACGGCGTTGACGCTCGACCTCACCGGCTGCAACGGCGGCGAGCGGGGTCTGCTCGGTGTCGCCGTCGACCCCGACTTCCTCGCCAACGGTTTCATCTACCTCTACTACACGCGCCCAAGCCCTGGCGCGCCCGGCGATTGCGTCAACCGCGCCAGCCGGTTCACGATGTTCGGCGACACCGTCGACCCCGCCAGCGAGGTGATCCTCGTCGACAACATCTCGTCGCGGAACACCAACCACAACGGTGGTGATCTGGAGATCGGTGGCGACGGCTTCCTGTACATCTCGGTCGGCGACGCCGGCGTCGACCCGCGTGGCGACTCCAGCCCGAACAACGCCGCGCAGGACCTGAGCCTGCTCAACGGCAAGATCCTGCGCGTTGTGCCGTCGACCGGAGCGCCGGCGCCGGGGAACCCGATCAACGGGCCCGGCACCGACATCTGTCGCATACGCGGCAACCTGCCGACTACCCCGGCGACCCGCTGTCAGGAGCTGTTCGCGTGGGGGCTGCGCAACCCGTACCGCTTCGCCTTCGATCCGAACACCGGCCCTGATCGTTTCTTCATCAACGACGTCGGCCAGAACACACGTGAAGAGATCGATGAGGGTGGGATCGGACGCAACTACGGCTGGCCGGTTCGCGAGGGCGTGTGCCCGATCGGCCAGAACCCGCCGTGCGCCGACCCGAACCCGGCAGACGGGTTTACCGAGCCGTTGACCGATTACCCGCGCACGCTCGGCCAGGTGGTCACGGCGGCGGCGTTCATCCCCAACGGCCACTGGCCCGCCGAGTACGACGGCGGCTATCTGTTCGCCGATGCGGGCAGTGGGAACATGTGGTTGCGTCGCGCCGACGGATCCGTCGACTACTCACACCCGTTCGCCGTCGGTCTCGGCGGGATCGCCGACATGGCCTTCGTGGCGACCGGTACGAGCATCGCTCTCTACTACTCGATGACGGGTGGCGCGGTGCGCAAGATCGAGCGACCCAGCGCGGCGTTTGCCGACGCCCAACCGCTGTCATTCGTCACGGTGCCGCCCGGCACGCGAGTGCTCGACACGCGGCGTGCCGACGCCGGTGCCAAGACGGTGCGCGCCAACACGACGCGCTACGTGCCGATGGGTCTCGATCCGTCGGCGAAGGCAGTGCTGGTCAACTTCGCGTTCGTGTCTCCGAGCACGCCCGGCTTCCTGACAGCGTGGGCGGGCCGCGCCGTGCGGCCGTTGGCGTCGAACATCAATGCCGTCGCCGGTGAATACGTCGCCAACTCTGCGATCGTGCCCCTTGATGCCAACGGCGGCATCCTCATCTACTCGAACTCGAACGCGCACGTGGTCATCGACGTGCTCGGCTACTTCACACCGGCGCCGGGTGCAGTCGGGCGGGGACGGTTCCTCCCGGTCGACCCGAACCGGATCGCCGACACGCGCTCGCCATCGTCGCCGACCAACGTCTACTCGCGCGGCACTGGCGCGTTGCCGTTCGTCCACGTTCCGGTTGCCGGCCGCGGCGGGCTTCCAGCGGCGGGCGCGATGGATGCGGCCGTGCTCGTGGTCACGGCTGTGACCGATCCGGGCGATGTGCCTGGCTACGTCACGGCGACTCCGGGCGGCGCGGCGCTTCCGGAGTTCTCCAACGTCAACACGAACGGCGCCGGCGACATCCGCGCCAACCTCGTCGTCGTGCCGGTGGCCGGCGAC
The DNA here is from genome assembly GCA_036556105.1 of Ilumatobacteraceae bacterium. Taxonomy (GTDB): domain Bacteria; phylum Actinomycetota; class Acidimicrobiia; order Acidimicrobiales; family Ilumatobacteraceae; genus JAENVT01. Next base: position 2,888 of record DATBKA010000456.1, read on the forward strand.
GGCACCATCGACCTGCACACGTATGCAGTTCCCGATGTGGTCGTCGATGTGGCCGGATACTTCACGTCTCCGTCTTCGGGCAACGGGACCGCCGGGCGGTTCCACGTCAGCCAGCCGACCCGTGAGGTCGACACGCGCCTCGGCAAAGGCTTCGCTCGTCTGCCTGGGCAGACGTCGGCTTCGATCAACCCCGGCAGCGTGCCCGACGGCGCGGCGGCGATGGCGCAGACCATCACGATCGTCGACAACGCCATCCCCGGCTACGTCACTCCATTCCCGAGCGGGGGCAGCGCACCGTTCGTCAGCGCCGGCAACACGACCGCCGCGGGACAGACGCACGCGGTGCTGTCCTTCACCAAGCTGAGCGCGTCACCGGCGTCGATGAGCTACTTCACGTTCATGGCGACCGACCTCGTCGTCGACGTGCCCGGGTACTTCGAAGGTGGTTGATCGGTAACCTTTCAACCGTGGCCAGCCTGCGCATCGCACTCGCCCAGATCAACCCGACAGTCGGCGACCTCGACGGCAACGTCGCCAAGATCCTGTCGTTCTACGATCGAGCCGAGGCGGCTGGTTGCGACATCGCCGCCTTCACCGAGCTGTCCATCACCGGCTATCCACCAGAAGATCTCGTGCTGAAGCCGGGGTTCGTCGCCGACAACCTCGAAGCGTTGGGCAAGGTCGCCGCCCATACCGGCCGATGTGCGGCAGTCGTCGGCTACGTCGCTTCCGATCGCGACATCTACAACGCCGCGGCCGTGTGCGCCAACGGCGAGGTGATCGGCACCTACCGCAAACGCCTGCTGCCGAACTACGCGGTGTTCGACGAGGCGCGGTACTTCACGCCGGGCGCGGCCAGTGACCCGTACGAGCTGTATGTGATCGGCGGCGTGAAGGTCGGCATCTCGATCTGCGAAGACGTGTGGAGCCCCACCGGCCCGCTCGCCGAACAAGCCGCCGGCGGTGCCGAGGTCAACATCAACATCAACGGTTCTCCGTACCACTTCGGCAAGGCGTTCGACCGCGAGCGAATGCTCGCCACTCGCGCCGCCGACGCCAGCTGCGCGCTCGTGTACGTCAACCAGGTGTGCGGGCAGGACGAACTGGTCTTCGACGGGGCATCGGTCGTGTTCGACGCCGAAGGCAACCTCGTCGCTCGCGCGTCCCAGTTCGCCGAGGAACTGCTGATCACCGACCTGCACATCGAACCGGTGTATCGCAAGCGCCTGCTCGATCCGCGCGGCCGCCGAACCGAGGTGGTGATGCCGCTGGTACATGTCAGCGATGCCCCTCTGGGGCGCGACGTCGCCGCGCCCATCCAGCGGATCGCACCGCTGCTCGAGCCATACGACGAGCTGTACCAGGCGTTGGTCCTCGGCACTCGCGACTACGTGGTCAAGAACGGGTTCACCGATGTCGTCATCGGCCTGTCCGGCGGGATCGACTCAACACTCGTGGCGTGCATCGCCGTCGACGCCTTGGGCGCCGACCACGTACACGGGGTCTCGATGCCGTCGCGGTACTCCAGCGAGGGATCGAAAGACGACGCCGCCGACCTCGCCAACGCACTCGGCATCGACTACCGCACGATCGGCATCGAGCCTGCGTTCGCCGCCTACCTGGAGATGACCGAGCCGTCGTTCGGCGACCGCCCTGCCGATCTGACTGAAGAGAACCTGCAGAGCCGTGTGCGTGGCATGACACTGATGGCGTTGTCGAACAAGTTCGGGTGGATGGTGCTGACCACGGGCAACAAGAGTGAGCTCGCCGTCGGGTACTTCACGTTGTACGGCGACTCGGTCGGCGGCTACGGGGTCATCAAGGACGTGTTGAAGACACGTATCTACGAGCTGTGCCGGTACTACAACCGCCGTGCCCGTCGTGAGGTGATCAACGAGAGCATCATCACCAAGCCTCCGTCGGCCGAGCTGCGCCCCGACCAGCGCGACGACCAGAGCCTTCCTCCGTACGACGTGCTCGATCCGATCCTCGAGCTGTACGTCGAGGAGGATCGCACCGCATCCGAGATCATCGAGCTCGGCCACGACGAGGCGCTGGTGCGGCGCATCACTCGGCTCGTCGACGTGATGGAGTACAAGCGCCGCCAGTGCCCGCCCGGCGTGCGCGTCAGCATCAAGGCGTTCGGCAAGGACCGGCGCCTGCCGATCACCAACGGCTACCGCGGCTGATTCCGGGCGCTCGTCGACAGGATGATGGCGATCACTCCGACCGCGGCCAATGCCGCCTGCATCATCGCCGGCCAGGCGATCCCGTGGTTCGTGTAGAGGCGGGTCGCCGGGATCGACATCAATGCTCTGCCGACCGTGTCGACACCGATCAGCAGCCCGAGGCCACGCGCCGGGTAGCCGGGCACGAGGTTGGTGCCGAGCGAGATCGCGCTGACGACTGCGAACTCGAAGCCGAGGACCGCCAACGCCAAGAGGACGATGCCGACGGCGAGGTGGTCGTGCCAGATCGCCAGGCCGATCCCTGAGGGGATCATCAACAGGCCGCCGGCGGCGACCGACTGTCGCTTGCCCCAGGAATCGGTGAACCTGGCGACCGAGAGCGTGGCCGTCAACTCACCGACGCCGAGCAGGAACGAGATCCCTGACAGGCTCGCCGGGGTGAAGTCGAAGTCGTCCTCCAACCAGCTGCCGAACGTGACGATCAGGGCATGACTGGCGGCGGTCATCACGAACCCGGCGAACAGCACCATCCAACCGCGGGGGACGAGGCGGCCGTGAGGATGGACGGAGTCATGGGGTCGCGCTGGGCGCGCCGTCGGAAGCTCGATCCGGCCGACGACGACCAACGCCAGGGCACCCACCGCGACCGCAGCGCTGAGGTAACCGACGCGCCAGTTGGACACAGCGGTGACGAGCCCCATCGTGCTCACGCCGAGCAGCAGGCCGAACGCCCAGGAGACCTCGATCAGCCCGGTGACGCGACCGCGGCGCTCGTACGGCACGTGCATCGCGATCCACGAGCCGACGCCGAGGTAGAAGGTGATGTTGCCCTGGCTGATGATCACAAGGGCGACGGCCAGCATCACCACGCCCTGGCTGCCGGCGGCGAGGGCCGTTCCGGCGACCACGGCGACCAAGCCGACGGCGACGGCGCGACGGGCACCGAGGCGATCGACCAACCGCCCGATCACCGGCGAAGCAAGGCCGCCGAGCTCGGACACGGCGATGGCGACGCCGATGTCGGCGACCGTGACGTGCAAGCCGCGGGCGATCGTGGCGATGAACGGGGCGACGAACCGGTAGGCGGCGTTGGTCGTGGTCCGCGCCGCGGCGAACGCCGTCAGATCACGCCGTACCTCCGGCGCGTACGAATCATCGAGGACGCGGCCGAGCACGTCGTTCGACACTAACTCGCTAACCTCTGACACCCGTGGCCTTGATCGTCCAGAAGTACGGCGGAACTTCCGTTGCCGACCCGGACCGCATGCGCGCCGTGGCCGAGAACGTCGCTTTCACCCGCCGCCACGGCAATGACGTGGTCGTGGTGCCGAGTGCGATGGGCAAGACCACCGACAACCTGATCAGCCTGGCCAACGACGTGTCCAAGACGCAACCGGGCCGGGAGATGGACATGCTCATCACCACCGGCGAGCGCATCTCGATGGCGCTGCTGTGCATGGCCCTCGCCGATCTCGGCATCGAAGCGGTCAGCTTCACGGGCAGCCAGGCCGGAATCGTCACCGACACGACGCACATGAA
>DATBKA010000457.1:0-3148 GCA_036556105.1 Ilumatobacteraceae bacterium
GCACCTCGTGCACCGCCTGCTACCAGCCCGACGTATGCCCGGTCGGAGCGATCTACTCGGAGGAGAAGGTGCCTGACGGGTCGGCGAAGTTCAAGTACAACCCCGAGGATCCGAACAAGGGTCACGACCACAGGTTCTTCATCGAGCAGAGCCGTGCCGTGTTCGCCGACTGACGCGAGGAGCAACCAGAGCAAACGCAGGAGGAGACCAATGACGACCACCGCACTCGAGCAGGATCTGCTCGCCTTGGAGCGCAAGTACTGGCAGGCGCTGAAGGACAAGGACGTATCGACCGTCGCCGAGCTCACCGACTTCCCGTGCGTCGTGACGGGCGCGCAAGGTGTGGGCCGGTTGGACCGATCGACCTACGAGTCGATGATGAACCAGGCGTCGTGGGAGATCCTCGACTTCGAGATCGGCGACGACGCGCAGGTTCGCGTGCTGGAGAACGACACGGCCGTCGTCGCGTACGCAGTGAAGGAACGGTTGAGCGTCGATGGAAAGCCGGTGACCTTCGAGGCGGCTGATTCGTCGACGTGGGTTCGCCGCGACGGCCAGTGGCGCTGTGCACTGCACACCGAATCGATCCTCGGCGATCCGTTCGGCAGGGATCGGGGCAAGACGTGACACAGCACAGCGACATCCAGCCGAAATCGATGCGCGCTTCCGAAGTGTCGACGATGCTCGACGCCCTTGGCGACGAGCGATACATGGTGTTGGAGACCCGCAAACGAGATGGATCGTGGGTGCCGACCCCGGTCCACCTCGTCGTGGAGGGCCATCGGGTCTACTTCCGGACATGGAGCAAGGCGGGCAAGGCGAAGCGCCTGCGCAACTTCCCGGAAGTGCGCATCGCCGCGTCCGGCGGGCGAGGCCGTGTCCACGGCCCGGCGATGTGCGGCACCGCGCGTCTTCTGGAAGATGACGAGGCTCACCGCGTCGCTTCTCTGATCAACCACAAGTACCCCGTGCTCCAGGGCATTGCGGTTCGATACGGACACAAGCTGATGCGCTACCACACCCAGCACTACGCGATCGGCGACATCGAGCCCTGCTGAGTGCCTGTGGTGCGAATTGACCACAGGCCTCAGGTCAAAGATGGTCGATTCGGTCGATGTGCGCGGATCGGCTCGCTCGTACCGTGCTCGTCATGAATGAATCGATACCGAGATGAAGGCTCTGGACGCGCGTGCGACGTCGACGGCGTGGCGCGAACGGATGCTCGCAGGCGTGCCGGTCTCCGAACGTCGGCTCGAAGTCGACGGTGTTCAGACCAGCCTGCTCGAAGGCGGTGAGGGTGCGCCGCTGGTCCTGCTCCACGGAGGTATCGAGTGCGGCGGGGTGATGTGGGCGCCGGTGCTGGCGGACCTGACGCGCAACTATCGGGTCATCGTGCCGGACGTGCCGGGTCTCGGCGAGTCCGCCCCGCGACGGTTGGACGTCGATACCTTCAGCCGCTGGCTGCAAGCACTGTTCGTCGGGCTGCACTTGGAGCGGCCTGCCGTGGTGGCTCACTCGCTCGTCGGCAGCCTGACTGCACGCGCGGCCATCGAGCATGGGCAGTTGATGGACAAGCTCCTGATCTACGCGGCACCCGCTGTCGGACCCTTTCGACTGCCGATCGGCCTCCGCTACGTGGCCATCCGGTTCGCGCTGCGGCCGAGCGCCGCCAATGCCGAGCGGTTCGAGCGTTTTGCGCTGCTCGACCTTGATTCGACTCGTCGGCGTGACGCCACCTGGTTTGCAGCCTTCAGTGAATACACCCGATCCCGGGCCGCCGACACGGTCGTGAAGCGGACGATGCGCCAGTTGATCTCGACGGAGACCAAGCGGATCGACGACCGCGATCTCGCTCGCCTCGCCATACCCATCTCGATGGTGTGGGGCCGCCATGACCGGATGGCGCCCGTGTCAGTTGCCGAACATGCAGCGCGCACCCATGGGTGGCCGTTGGAGATCGTGGACCATGCCGCCCACGCGCCACACGTCGAACAACCTGAAGCCTTCGTCGAAGCCCTCGACAGGCTCGGATACTGAGCCCGTCACCCCAGCGTTTGGGGGTCGGTCAGCGTTGAACTTCGCACTCCTTCGGATCGATCACGCCGAGGTTCTTCACGACTTCGAACGTGCCGCCTCTCGACTGAGCGATGTACATGTTCATGCGCACGTGGTGCTGTCCCGGCACCATCTGCGCCGGGCCGCCGGGCCCGGCGGCGATGCTGGCGTGATCCAGGGCGGCGATCACGGCGTCCTGGTCCAGTGAGCCGGCCTCGTTGACGGCCGCCTCCCACAGCTTGAGGCCGCGGTACATGCCCGAGCAGGCGCTGCCGGCAGTGAACATGGCACTTCCCGGGAAGCGGCTGTCGTACTTCTCCAGCAGTGCCGTGCTGAACGGATCGCTGACGGCGCGGTAGAAGTCGAGGCACCCGTACAACCCTTCGACATGATTGGCGGGCACGAGGTTGAGGAAGTTCTCGTCGAAGTACGTGCAGACGACATGCCCTCCTCGCTTCGTGAAGCCAGCGTCGTACAGCCGCTCGAGGAACGGCGTCAGCCCGGGCGGCACGATCGTGTTGAACACGACGTCGGCGCCGGTCGCCATGATGTCGTCGACGACCCAGTCGTATTCCATGTGATCCATTGGGAAGTACTCCTCGCCGACCACCGATCCGCCCTCGGCCGTGACGACCTCACGGACCTTCTTGTTCATCGTGTGCGGCCAGATGTAGTCGGCGGACGGCATGTAGAACGTCCTCGCGCCGGTGTGTCGCATCAGCCACGGGAACAGCGGCTCGACCTGCTGGGCCGGCACGGGACCGGTGCAGAAGATCAACGGGTGGCACTCCTGCCCCTCGTACTGCTCGGGGTAGATGTAGAGGGTCTTGCCGTCGTCGACGGCCGGGCCCTTGATGGCCTGGCGAGTCGAGCTGAAGATGCCGCCGAGGATGACGTCGACTCCCTGGTCGACGACCTTGGTCGCGGCGGCCGCGGCCACCGCGTCGTCGGTGGCGCTGTCCTCGATGACCAACTCGACCGGATGACCGAGCAGGCCACCGGCGGCATTGATCTCGTCGATCACCATCTTGGCGACGTTGGTGTTGGCGACGCCCATGAACTCGAGCGGGCCGGTCTGGTCGGTGATGATGCC
>DATBKA010000458.1:0-2951 GCA_036556105.1 Ilumatobacteraceae bacterium
ATCCCGAACCGAGTGTTTCAAGGCACCCTGTCCACCTCGAAACACTCGGTACCGATCCTCAACAGCCGGCGACCGGCGGACGTTCGAGCGGCGGCGCGCCGGGCGCAACCTCGAAGACCGCGACCGGCAGCCCGAGTAATCCGTAGCGCGACGCGATCTCGGCGAGGTCGTGGGGCACGGCTGCCGTGCCGAGGATGAACTGCGCCAACCCGTATTGCGCGTCGATCGCGGCGATGGCGCAATCGAGGCCTTGCGCCTCGAGCCCGGCGATCAGCTCGTCGCGGAGCGAGTTCGACTCGGCGATCTCCGCCGGCGAGCGCTGATCGAAGTAGCCCAGCTCGGCAACGTCATCGCGGGCACGCATCAACACGATGTTCGGCTCGCCGAGCACGACCCACAAGACGGAATCGGCGCTCGACTCCGGCAGGACGCGATGTGGCAACGCACCCGCAGCGAACACGGCGTCGACTCCCACGTGGAAGCCACGCTTCTCCAACTCCAGCACCAACCCGAACGGCACTCCGCCGAGCGTCGCCGGGTCGTGCCACCGGATGAGATAGTGCGCGCCCCGGTCGAGATCGGCAGCGACCTGTGGTGCCACTCCCCCGACGAGGCGCGAGTTCCGCGGTCCAGGGTTCTGCTCGCCGACCGCGTCGACGGTCGTGAGCGTCGACATCGTCAGCCCGAGCACCACCGCGACCGCAGCGACCCAGCGCGCGTAGCCCGCTTTGGCCATCGCCAGCAAGCAGGCGACGATGACCCAGGCGACGATGATCCACCACCAGCGAATGACGTATTCGAAGAACTCGCCGAAGATCCGCGCCGTCGAAACGAGGCCGACGACGACAAACCCGCCGAGCAGTGCGAACAGCGTGACGAGCTCGTTGCGTTGCGGCAACGCCCGTCGCCGGGCCACCAAGGCGGCGACGGACACCACCAGTGCAGTGGCGACGAGGAACGTGACCACGTTCGGCGAATCGTCGGGCTCGCGGAACGCACCGCGCAGCCAGGGTCCGGGGATGGCGAACTCGCCGGCGAACGCCTTCAACGCGGCGACGATTCCGACGAACATTCGCGGGGTGCCGTCTGGATCGGTGCTGCTCGTGAAGTGTCGCCAGAGGATGCGCAGGTTCCCCGGGTCACGCCGGAGCTGATCAACGAGCGGAGGCAGCCACATCACCACCGAAACGGCGACGGTGACCAGGCCGGAACGCAGGATCACCTGGCGGGCATCGGTGTCCTCCTCGGCGGTGCGCCACCGCCACAGCATCGAGCCGGCGAGGGCAAGCAGCGTGGCGCCGACGAGCAGCGCGTAGCCGACGTGGCACTGGACGGCGAAGAACCCGGCGAACGCTGCGGCTGGCAACCAGCGGTGCCGGCCGAGCAGCACTCCCCAACTCAGGGCGATGAAGCAGAAGAAGGCGAACAGCGCTCCCCACGGGTTCCACGGTTCGATGAACGTCGCCGGGCGCACGGCGTGGACGAGGGCGGCCGCGATCGACGCGACGACCAGCCCACCGATCACCCCGAACAGCCGGCGCACGACCACCACGGTGGCGACGATGAAGGCCAGCTGCAGCAGGGTCATCCCCAACTCGATGCCGAAGGACGACTTGCCCGTCAGCAGGTAGACGGGCAGCAGCGCCACCCACAACGCCGGACCAGGGTGCGACCCCTGCCCGTATGGCACGAACGGCGTGCCGATCCGGCCGGCCGCGCCGACGAGCGGCGGGTGGTGAAAGAAGCCGCGCACATGCAACTCGGCCTGGGCCATGTCGCCCGTCGGATACCACCGCTCGCGGCTGACGCTGATCAAGGCGACGATCAGGGGGACCGCGATCGCCGCCACCATCACCATCGTCGCCTGGTCGATCACCCTGTCGTTGGGCTGGTGCGCCTCGCCGTCGATCGGCCGAGCCTACTGAGCGGTGCCGCGCCGCGGCTGAACTCGCCCGGGCCGCCTGGGGGCGACCTTCGCGTGCAAGGCAGCCAGAATCCCTCGTGCGGATTCGTCCCATGTCAGCGTACGCGCCCGCGCCGCGGCCGCGCCGCCGAGCTGGGTCCGTCGGTCGTGATCGAGCAACACGTCGGCGATCGCATCACCGAGCCGATCGAGCGGAGCGAGGACGCCCGTCACGCCGTCGACGACGCTGCTGCGATGACCGTTGATGTCGGTGACCACAGCGGGCGTGCCGCATGCTGCGGCCTCGGTCAACGTCAACCCCCAACCCTCGACCAGCGAGGCACTGCTGATGACCCACGCCCGTTGATAGATGGAGACGAGCTCGGCGTGCGTCAACCGCCCACACAACGTGATCCACTCCCCCGCACCATGGTCCGCGATCCGCGCCTCCAAGGATGCCCGCAACGGGCCGTCGCCGACGATGACGAGCTGCAGGTCGGGGACGCGGCGCCGAGCGACGACGGCGGCTTCGATCAGTTCCGTCTGGCGTTTGACCGGCGCGAACCGTCCGACGGAGACGACGAGTGGTGCCGGCGAGCGCTCGCCGCCGGGCTCGAAGAGCGGGTCGACGCCGTTGCTGACGGCGATGACGCGTTCCGGCCGGAACCCGAGGTCGATCAGATCCAGGCGTGTCGACTCCGAGGGCGTGAGCATCGTCGAGCGACCGTAGAACGGCGGCGCGATCTTCGCCTCCAGTGCCCTACCGAGACCGGCGAGCGGTCGCGGCAGCAACTGATCCCACATCGGCCCGTGCACGTGATGCAAGAACGTGATGCGCGGCTTGCGACACCACAGCGGGCTCATCCACGGCACGCCGTTCCACACCTCGACCAGCGCATCGAAGCGGCCCATCCGCCCGATCAACTCACTGCCCACGGCGCGAGGGAACACCGAGTAGCGGCTGCCGCGGCGGACGACGTGGTAGCCGTGACGGGTCGACACCGCCGGTTGCCCGGCAGCCGCCGAGGTGCGGTGAGTCACGTCGAAC
>DATBKA010000459.1:0-10679 GCA_036556105.1 Ilumatobacteraceae bacterium
ATCTGTTTCGAGCGCGCGGCGCGCCGCGGACGTGCGCGACCGGTTGGCAGGGGCGCCGATGTAGCCGAAGGCTCGTTCGACGTGCAGTTCCTCGAACTCCTGCCGCAACGTCGTGATCTGTGGGGTGGCGCCGGGCAGCTGCAGGTAGAACAACGTCGCTTCGTCGGGGTGAGTGTCGATCCAGTCCCACACCGCGTCGATCACGGCGTCGAGCGAGGCTTCGTCGCCGGGCGTGTCGTCGCCGCGGACGCTGGCCACGACAGCTGAGATCGAGTCGAAGACGCGGTGCACGGCGGCGCTGTACAGCTCCTCCTTGCCGGAGAAGTGGTAATAGACCGCGGTCACCACGACGTCGGCCTCTTCGGCGACGTCGCTGATCGCTGCATCCACGAAACCCTTGCGGGCGAACAGCCGGATCGCCGCGTCGACGATGTCGTTCCGTCGCGAGGGTCTGTGCGCTGGATGGGTTTGCTTGGTCGTCGGGGCCACGGCGCTGGTTACTGTAGGCGAATCGACGCGCCTGCCTCCCACCGCCGACCAGCCCACCGGCCGTCGAGGCGCAACGACATCGTCGACGGCGCGATGGGTCTGTTCGCCACGTTGCCGGTGGAAGAGGTGACGGTCCAAGACATCGCCACGGCTGTCGGCATGACCCCCGCCGCCGTCTACTACCACTTTGCCTCGAAGGAACAGATCCTCGTCGAGGGGATGCAGCGTTTCGCCGGGGAGCTCGTCGAACAGGTGCGCAGCCGGATCGCCGCCTTCGAGGGAACGGTCGACGTGGCGACCCTCGTCTCCGACATCATCTCCTGGACGGCGCGTCACAAGGTTCCCGCCATGGTGTACTTCGTCAACTCGATCGGCCTCAACCTGCTCGTCGAGGCGCTGCGCCGGGAGACGCGCCACGAGCTGATCGACGTGCTGCGCAGCGCCGTGCGTGCCGGCCGCAGGAACCGCGCCGAGGCGGGGGTCGTCGCCGTCGGAATCGTGTCGTTGATCGAGACCGCCTTGGCGTCGATGCTCAATCAGGACTCGACGTACAGCGGTCTCGGTGGCCGCCACTTCGCCCGCGAGGTCGGTGCCCTCGCCGGGCGCATCGCCGGCGCTTGATCCTGTGTCGTCAGCCGTGGCTGGCGTCGACGACGCAGAAGCGATTGCCGTCGGGATCGGCGAGGACGACGAAGTCAGGCTCTGCCGGATACGAATCCCACTGCACCCGAGTGGCACCGAGGCCGACGAGGCGTTCGATCTCGGCCGCCTGTTCCGTGGCGTCGTCGACGACGAGGTCGAGATGGACACGCGGATGTTCGTCGGCCGGTGTCTCGGCCCGCTGCAGCGCCACACGGGTGCCGACGCGTGAGGGCGGAACGAGGATCGTGAACCCGTTGCCTTCGTCAGAGAAGCGAACAGGCTCGTAGCCAAGCGCTCGCGACCAGAAGGAGACCGCCCGGTCGACGTCTTCGACGCCGAGCACGATGGTGCCGAGGCGAATCACCGCGCCAGTCTCACATGGTCGTCACGATGCAGTGCAGTGAGATTTGACCGCGTCGAGGCCTCAGACGGTCCAGCTGGTGTCGAGTCGCACCAGCGCCTTGCCGACGTTGCCACCCTTGAGCATGCCGAGGAAGGCGTCGACCGCGTGGTCGATCCCGTCGGTCACGGTCTGCAACGCTTCGACCTCGCCGGACCGCAGCCACCCGGCGACTCGCTGCTCGAATTCGGCGCGCATGTCCTCGTGGTCGCGGACGATGAAGCCACGGATCGTGACTCGTCGCAGCACGGCCTCGATGAGGTGGTTGATGTCCTGGCCGCGGCCGTCGGCTGAGTACTGGCTGATCATCCCGCACAGAGGGATTCGACCTCCGATGCGCATGTTGTGGAGTGCGGCGACGAGGTGTGGGCCGCCGACGTTGTCGAAGTAGACATCGATGCCGTTGGGAGCGAGTCGGGGCACGGCGTCGCGTGGTGCTTCGGCGCGATAGTCGAACGCGGTGTCATAACCGAGTTGGTCGACGAGTTGGGCCACCTTCGCCGGCCCGCCGGCGCTGCCGATCACCCGACCGGCGCCGAGCAACTTGGCGAAGCGACCTGCGGCCGACCCGACAGCGCCGGCCGCCGCCGAGATGAACACCGTGTCCCCCTCGTGCAACTCGCCGATCCGCTTCAGCCCGACCCACGCCGTGAAGCCCGTCTGACCGAGCACCCCGAGCCAGGCGCCGGCGGGTGCGGCATCCGTGTCGACGATCGTGACGGCCGCGGCGTCGACCACGGCGTGCTCTCGCCAGCCGAGGCGGTGGCGCACGACGCTGCCGATCGGGACGGAGGGGGAGTCGCTGGCGATCACCTGCCCGACGGCAGAGCCGTCGAGTGGCTGGCCGACCTCGAAGTTCGTCGTGTACTGCTTCTCGCCGAGATCGAGACGACCACGCATCGAGGGGTCGACGCTCATGGCGATGTTGCGCACGACGATCTGACCAGCCTGGGGCTCGGGAATCGCTCGCTCTTCGACGGCGAAGTCGTCTGGGCTCGGATCGGCCCCGCGCCCTCCTGGCCGCCGAACGAGCGTGACGAGTCGCGTGGAAGTGGGGATCATCGTTGCAGCTCCGATTGCAGAAGTGAAGTAGATGTCAAGTTACTCGGCACGTCACCGGGCGACGACCTTCGGATTGCCTTCGGTCCACGTCTGCTGCATCAGCCGGTGAGCGATCCTCCAGCCGGCCGGTGTTCGCGCCAGCCGATCCTCGTAGTAGCCACCCACGATGTAGTTGTCACCTCCATCGGTGTTGCGCAGCACGTGCTGGCTCTGCAAGTGGCAGCGATGAGTCGCCGTGTCGCCGTCGACCGCGACGTGGTGATTGCTGATGAGATGCTGAGTCGCATCGAGGCGCAACACGGCACCTCCGATGCGGGCGATGATCGCCTCGACGCCTGCGCACTCGACACCGCGCAACAAGGCGGTTGCGTCGGGCAGGAACACGTTGCGCAGATCGTCGATGTTCTTCGTGTCGAGCGCCCACGTGTAGCGGATGGCCAGATCGATGATGTCGTCGCGGTCGGACATGGAGCCCAGCGTGCCACAGTTTCTCTACACTCGTTGCATGTCGAGCGACCTGATCGTCCAGCGCCGCATCGAGCTTGCCCGGAGCCTTTTCGAAGGGTGGAGCTCGGGAGACCCCGATGCACCCGAGCCCTACTTCGCTCCCGACGGCGTGCTCGACGACGTCGCCAGTGGTCGTTTCGAGGGCTGGCCGGCGATCCGCGCGTTCTTCGCCCGCGGGCTCAGTCGCACCGCCAACCTCACGCTCGCGCCCGACGAGTTCTGGGCGAATGACACGGGGCTCGCAGTTCACTACATGATGAGCGGCGACGTGGTGCTGCCCGACTCGTTCGGCCCCGAGTTCGTCGGCCGGCGCTGGTCGGTCGGGTGCATGTCGTACCTCCGCTTCGATGGCGACCGTGTCTGCTACGAGGCCGACTTCCACGACAAAGGCTCGCGGGCGAGGTCGCTTGGGATCGGCACGTGAGCCCAGGTGGCGGGCTGCTCGGCCCGCCGGTCCAGATCGCATACGCGGTGTCCGATGCCGTCGCCGCGGCACGGGCGTGGGCGACCGAGTTCGGTGCCGGGCCGTTCTTCGTGCGCCGGCACATCCAACTCGTCGACGTCGTCCATCGCGGCTGCGCGGCGACGTTCGATCACACGTCGGCGTACGGCCAGTGGGGATCGATGATGGTCGAGTTGGTGGAGGATCACTCGGAGGGTCCGAGCGTGATCAGCGACGTGTTCCCGCGAGGGGCATCTGGCCTGCATCATCTGGCCTACTTCGTCGATGATCTGGACCGATGCGTTCGGGCGATGCTCGACAAAGGCCACGAGTTGGCGATGAGTGCGCGCACCCCCGGTGGTGTCGAGTTCCACTTCGTCGACACGGTCGCCACCTACGGGCACATGCTCGAGCTGTACCCGCCGTCGGCGCGGCTCCTCGACTTCTATGCGATGGTTGCCTCCGCTGCGGTCGACTGGGACGGCGCCGATCCGATCCGTCAGTAGGTCCGCCGGTGTTGGGGCACGTCGTGGTCGATCGCCACTGCCATGTTCCACCGCGGCACGCACTGCTTGTGAGCGAACCGCCAGCCGTCAGCGGTCTTGACGACGACGTCGTGGTAGTCGCCACCGTAGAGGCGCTTGGGGTGGTGCTCCTCGCGTGTGAACGGGGCGATGAACTTGCTGTGCACCGCGACCGGTCCGGCCGGATCCGCAGACTCGTCGACGACGATGTTGGTGACATGATGCGCCGGCGGGTGGCTCGTGGCGAGCTCCCGGAACCAGGCGACGATGTCGTCGCGGCCGTTGCGGACGACCGTGCCAGTGCCTCCGGCGTAGTCGATCGACGCCTCGGGGACGAACAGCGCTGCGAAAGCGTCCCATTGCCGATGATCGATCGCATGCCCGTATCGTCCGAGCAGCTGATGGATGAGGATGATGTCGGTACCCTCGAGCACGCCGCCGAGCGTAGACGCCGGCTGACCCTGGCGGCGCCTCAGGTACTAGAGTCAATCTCAAGTAACAGGGAAAGGGAAGAAGACGCGATGGCCGACAACGTTGCACCAACCGGGCCGCGGTCCGACGGCATTACGTATCAGCAACTGCTCGACACCGACCCTTTCCCGGTGCCCGACGTACTCCGACTGGAGTCGCCGAAGTACCTCGGCAGTGCCGATGTCCCAGCAGCTCGCTACACGTCGAGGGAGTGGCACGAGCGGGAGGTCGAGCGGTTGTGGAAGCGGGTTTGGCAGTTCGCCTGCCGCGAGGAGCAGATCCCGTACGTGGGCAGCCACATCGTGTACGAGATCGCCAACCTGTCGTTCATCGTCGTGCGGACGGCGCCGGACGAGATCAAGGCGTACTACAACGCCTGCCTCCATCGCGGCCGGCAGTTGAAGGACCACGGTGGTCGTTGCTCCGAGTTCCGTTGCCCGTACCACGGATTCACGTGGGCGCTCGACGGCTCGCTCTCCTCGATTCCGGCGCGCTGGGACTTCGAGCACGTCGACGACGCCAACTTCGCGTTGCCCGAGGCACAGGTCGGCACATGGGGCGGATTTGTGTTCCTCAACCCCGACCCGGACGCGGGCACGCTCGCCGACTTCCTCGGTGAGCTACCGAGCCAGTTCGAACGCTGGAAGCTCGAAGACCGCTACATCCAGGGTCACGTGCACAAGATCATCCGGGCCAACTGGAAGGTCGTGCAAGAAGCGTTCTGCGAGTCGTACCACGCCCCGTCGACACACCCGCAAACCGCCGGCTATCTCGGCGACGTCAACAGCCAGATCGACATCTGGGACAACTTCGCCCGGGTGATCACCCCGGGCGGCACGCCCAGCCCGTTGCTGCGCGGCTGGATCCCCACCGAGGAGGAGATCCTGCGCTACATGCTCGACATCCGCGAGGACGAGGAGAGCTACGTCCGCCTGGGCGAAGGACAGACGGCACGGGCCGTCTCAGCGGCCGCAGCGCGGGAGCGCTGGCGCCCCGTGGTCGGTGACTCCGTCGACGAGTGGAGCGACTCCGAGTTCATCGACAACATCGACTACACGGTGTTTCCGAACATGCACCCGTGGGGTGCCTACAACCGCATCTGCTATCGCTTCCGGCCGAATGGCGACAACCATCGCGAGGCGATCATGGAGGTCTTCCTGCTCGCGCCGTTCAGTGGCGACCGGCCGGCGCCGGCTTCGACCACCTACCTCGGTCCCGACGACGAGTGGATCGAGGCGCCGGAGCTGGGCATGCTCGCCAAGGTGTTCTCGCAGGACAGCTTCAACATGCCCAAGGTGCAGCGCGGGTTGGAAGCCACGGCCAAGCCAGGCGTCACGCTCGCCAACTACCAGGAGTCCAAGGTGCGGTGGCTGCACGACCTGCTCGGCCGGTGGGTCGAGGGCTGACATGCTCGGACTCCGGCACCCCTTCACGAGAGCGCTCTACGAGCAGGATGGTCACGGCAACGTCCGCGTTTCGCTCAACGGCAGCTCCGGGCTGTTCACGCCCGACGGCACCTGGATCGAAGGCGACATCTTCGAAGCCGACCCGCAGCTCTGCGGGTGGATCGCCGGCCCGAAGGTGGCTCACCACCGCCTTCAGGCGACGATGTGAGCCGGCGTTGGTAGTTGCCCGGCGCGCGGCGCGTGAGCTGCGCTGGCCCGACCTGGTGTGGTCGCACTTCAGCCGTCCCCGATTCGGGCACTTCGACGAACGTGTCGCAGCCGCTGCCGCCGCCGGGTTCGCCGGTGTGGGGCTGTACGTTCACGAGTACAGACGGCTGCGCGAGGAGGAAGGTCGCTCGATTGATGAGTTCGGCGCTGTGCTCGATCGACACGGGGTCGTGCTGGCCGACGCCGAGGTGGCCCGTGGCTGGTGGGCCAGCGACGGCCCGGCATGGGAGGAGTGCCAGCGCATCGAGCGACTGGCGTACGAGATGGCCGATCACTTCGGCGTGCGCTACCTCCAGGCGATCGGGCCCTACGAGTGCGGACTGGACCAAGCGGTCGACGGCTTCGCCGCGCTGTGCGACCGCGCCGCCGAGCACGGGTTGCTCGTCGGGATCGAATGGCTTCCCTATACCAACATCGTCGACGCGGCCGAAGCGCAGCGCATCGTTCGTGCCGCGGCTCGACCGAACGGCGGGTACTGCGTCGACATCTGGCATCACAAGCGTGGTGCCGACGACATCGACATGATTCGCGCTCTGGAGCCCGAACGGATCTTCGCGGTCCAGATGAACGATGGTTCGTTGACCCCCGAGATGAGCGACTACAAGGCCGACTGCCTCGCCAACCGCTTCCCGCCGGGGGAGGGGCAGTTCGATTGCGCCGGGTTCGTGCGGACGCTTCTCGAGATGGGCGTCACCGCGCCGATCTCGCTCGAGATCTGCTCGTCGGAGCTGTGGCAGGCGCCGATCGGCGAGGCCGCCAGCCGAGCCGCGACCGCGATGCGTCGCGTGCTCGAGGAGGTCGGTGATGCCTGAACCCGCGGCAGTGCTGCCTGCCTGGCACGTCGCCGTGGACGGCTGCACGAACTTCCGGGACGCCGGGGGCTGGCCGATCGCGAACGGGCGGCGGATGCGGACCCGCCGGCTGTACCGCGCCGACGATCCGGTGCGACTCACGCCCGCCGGGCGGGCCACGGTCGAGCAGCTCGGTTTGGGATTCGTCGTCGACATCCGCCAGCAGTCGCAGTTCGAGCGCGGGCCTGGCTTCCTGGCGCCGGAACGGACGGCGCACATCCCGTTGGTCGATCGAGTCATCGATCCGGCCAACCCACCGACGCTGGAGACCGCGGCCGACATCGCCGACCTGTACGCCGGGATGCTGGACCGCAGTCGCCAGCCGTTCGCTCGCGCCGTCGACACCGTGGCAGCACATCTCGGCGAGGGACCTGTCTTGGTGCACTGCGTGTACGGCAAGGACCGCGCCGGGCTGGTCTCGGCGCTGGTCCAAGCGGCGATCGGCGTGTCGGCCGAGGCGATCATCGAGGACTACACCCGTTCGCATGAACCGAGCCTGCGTCGCCGGGCGTGGATGCTCGCCGAGCCGCTGGAGGGTGACCTGAACTCCAGTCGCGTCTCCGAGTTCTTGTTCACGGCACCGGCAGGGGCCATGCGACTGGTACTCGATCGAGCCCTCGCCGAGCACCGAACGCTTCCGGACTGGGTGGCGTCCTTCCCGATCAGGTCCGACACGATCGCCCGGCTCTGCGATGCTCTCCTCGAACGCTGACCTTGCAGGATCGCTGGTCGGTCAGCGCACGCTGGTGCTCGGTGGCTCCGTGTTCGTCGGCAAGCACTTGGTCGCGGCGCTCCAGGCGGGAGGAGCGCAGGTGGCCGTGCTCAACCGTGGCCGCACGCCGAGCACGCTCGGCGCGGACGTCGAACGGCTCGTCGCCGATCGCACCGACCTCGCCCAGATGCGCGCCGTGCTCGCCCGGCGCGACTGGGACGCCGTCTTCGACGTGTCCGGCTTCGTCATGGCCGCTGGCGGGTCGGACGTCGACGGGTTGATCGAACTGCTCGACGGCCATGTCGGCAACTACGTGTACACCAGCTCGGTGATGGCCTACGACCAGTCGTGGCTCGGTGTGTTCCCGTGGGTCGAGAGCCAGCCGACCAACCGCGACGGGCCGGGAAGCTACGGCGGCTTCAAGGCCTTCGCCGAGGCCTCGATGCTGGCTCGTCACGCCCGAACAGGGTTCCCTGCGTCGATCGTGCGACCGGCAGCGATCTACGGTCCCGACAACAACATCTTCGACATGGAGACGCCGATGTTCTTGCGGCTGCTCCGCCACCGCCCGATCCTCGTGCCCCACGGCGGGCTCGTCGTCGGCTCGTACGGACACGTCGACGACCTGTGTCTGGCGATGATCACCATCGCCCAACATCCGGAAGCGGCGGGCGAGGTGTTCAACATCTCCGCCGACTCGGTCGATGTCAATCGCTACGTCTCGGTCCTCGCTGACGTCGTCGGGGAATCCCCCGACGTCGTCTACGTTCCGGATGAGATGTTGCCCCAGCTCGACGTCGCAGGCACCCCGCCGGCCTTCGGACACCTCTTCAAGAAGCGCCACCACGCCACGGTGAGCACGGAGAAGGCGTGCCGAATCGTTGGCTATCGCTACCGGTACGACCTTCGCGCCGGGCACGAGCACACGTATGCATGGTTCCTGCAGCAGGGTTGGGACCGGCTTGATGGTCCGCTGGCCGACCCGATGTGGAAATCGTCGTGGGACTTCGACGTCGAAACCGCTGTCGCCGAACGGATCCGCGGTGGCTGATCCAACCGACGCCGAGCTGTGGCGGTCGGTCGACACGACGGTCGGCGATGTGCTGCTGCCGGCGATCCCGGACGACCAGCCGTGGGCGCGGGCGGTTGCGGTGCAGCTGATCGGGTTGGCGAGGTACGCGGCGCGCCGCCCGGGCGACCGAACCACGGATCGGGTCGACGAGTTGTTGAGCGTGCTCGATGCATTGGCCGCCAACGAGATCATCGCCGCGGCGTGGAACGGCGAGCGCTCGGTGGCAGCGGTGATGGTGGCGACCGGCCGTGCGCTGGCGGAGGCGGTGACGCGCACAGATGATCCCGGCGCGGAGGTTCGACGCGTCCTCCGCCCCGTGGTCGTCCGCCATCTCGACGACGAGCTCGGCGTCACCTCGTCGCTGGTGAACGCGTTCCGAGGCCGTCTCGATGACTGAGGCGATGCGCGAAGCGCTCCAGGGATGGCTGCAAGAGCAGCGCGGCGACTCGGCCACGATCGTCGATCTGTGGCGTATCGCCACCGGCAACTCGCGGGCCAACTGGTACGTCGAGCTCTCCGATGGGTCGCGATATGTCATTCGTGTCGAGCAGGACCGCGTCTTCGGGACGTCCACCAGCGAAGAGTTCCGCTTCATGGTCGCCGCTGGAGCTCTCGGCTGTCCGGTTGCCCCGGTCCGTTGGATGGACACCACCGCAGCGGTGCTCGGCCAGCCGTTCCTCGTCATGGACTTCCTCGACGGTGCGTCGACTGGTCGCGACGATCGCTCGCTGCCGGCCGATCTTGCCGACGACTTCGTGCGTCGCCTCGACGAGTTGCACCGCACCGACTGGACGGCACAGCTCAGTGCCGACGTCGATGCCGCTGCGGCCACGCATCTCCAGATCGAGCGCTGGTATGGCGTGTACCGCGCCGAGGTCGAAGCCGGCGACGGCGTTGCCATCCCGCTGCTGGAGGAAGGCGCGGCCTGGCTTCACCATCACGCCCCGTCCCTCGATCGGATCGCGATCGTGCACGGCGATCCTGGGCCCGGCAACTTCGTCCACGACGGTCACCGGGTGATCGCGTTCACCGATTGGGAGTTCAGCCATCTCGGCGACCCGACAGAGGACTGGGCGTACCTCGTGACGATGCGCGGGGCGCAGACGATGTCGCCCGAGGAGTGGCGCTCCCTGTTCCAGCGCGTGGCCGGTGTGCACCTCGGCGACGACGATCTCCACTACTGGAGCGTGTTCAACTTCTTCAAGGGTGCCTGTGCCAATCTGACCTGCAGGCGTGTCTTCGCCACGACCAACCCAGCGCCCAACATGGCGATCATCGGCACTGCCCTTCACCAGACCTACGTGCGCCAGGTGGCGGCGTTGATCGGAGGATGATCATGGCTCGTTCCGACGAATCGGCGCTCGTCGCCTTGTCGCTCGAGTACGCCGACGCGGTGCGTGCCCGCGACGCTGAGCGGTGGGCAGCGACATGGGTGGACGATGCGCGGTGGGTGCTCGGCCCAGGGCGCGACGTCGTCGGCCGGGAGGCGATCGTCGAGATGTGGAGCACCTCCATCGCCAAGTACGCAACCGTCGTTCAGTTGTACCTCGCGGCGACATTCGACATCGACGGTGACGCGGCGACCGGACGGTGCGAGTTCCAGGAGTTGAACGTCGTCGCCGACGGCTCGCGGCACGTACTGGCCGGGCACTACGACGACACGTATCGCCGCACCGTTGACGGCTGGAGATTCACCAGCCGCCAGCTCACCAAGTACTACGCCGGCCCGCCCGACCTGATGGGCGAGTTCATCGGTTGACGGGCTCGGGGCGTTCTACACCTTCGTCCGGCTCGGGCCGGCGGGAGAGTTCTTGAACATGTTCTCGGAGTCGAA
>DATBKA010000460.1:0-3102 GCA_036556105.1 Ilumatobacteraceae bacterium
CAAGTTCAGGGCTTCCAGGACAAGATCAGCGAGCTCGCGCCGAACGTGTCGGCGGGCTTGGACGAGGCGATCACCGGTCTCGAGTCATTCGGCAACTCCACAGTCGAGTTCAATGTGCCGATCGACCAGACCGTGCAGTTCCAAACCGATGTGGTGATCGATCGCGAGATCGAAGTGCCGATCAAGACGACGCTGCCGATCAACGAGTCGTTCGAGACGACGATCAAGGTCGCCGGCCCGTTCGGCATCGACATCCCCCTCGACGTGACGGTGCCGGTCGACATCGATGTTCCCATCGACCTTCGTGTCACGGTCCCCATCCACGAGACCGTGCCGATCGATGCCAAGGTTCCCGTGAAGCTCGACATCCCGATCAACGTCGACGTCAGCGAGACGAAGCTGGCCGAGCTCTCCAAAGCGCTCGCCGCCGGGTTGAGATCGTTCCAAGAGGTCCTCGCCGGGCTCGGTGGCTGACAGAGTTCGGGGGTTGGACAGTTGCCGTTGACGATCTCGCATGCGATCGGCCCAGCCGAGCCGCCGATTCGCGATCTCACCTTGGGCGATCTGTTGACGCACGCTGCGGAGACCACCCCCGATCGACTCGCGTTGATCTGCGGATCACCCGACCCGGCGGCACGCCGTCAATGGACGTACGCCGAGCTCTACGCGGAATCTCTGAGAGCCGCGCAGGCGTTGCTGCACCGCTTCGAGCCCGGCGAGCGCGTCGCCGTCTGGGCGCCGAACATCCCCGAGTGGATCATCATCGAGTTCGGCGCGGCGCTCGCCGGGCTGGTGCTGGTGACCGTCAACCCCGGCTTCAGGCAGCACGAGGCCGAGCACGTCCTCAGGCATTCACGGGCTGCAGGTGTGGCCGTGCATCCTGCGTTCCGCGGCAACCCATTGGCGGCCATCGTCGAGGAGGTCAAGCCGCGATGCCCGGAGCTGCGCGAGGTCATCCGCTTCGACGAGTGGGAGGCGTTCCTCGACTCCGCTTCCGGCGCGGCCCGTCAACTGCCCGAGGTCGATCCCGGCGAGGCGGCGATGATCCAGTACACGTCGGGCACGACCGGCCTGCCGAAGGGTGCCGTGCTGTGTCACCGGGCAGTGGTCAACAACTCGGCGCACACGCTGGACTGCATGGGCGTGCCCGACGGTGCCGTGTGGCTGACGACGATGCCGATGTTCCACGCCGGCGGTTGCCTGCTCTGTGTCGTCGGTGCGGTCTCGCGGCGCAGCACTCAAGTGCTGGTCGAGTCGTTCGAGCCGGCGCTCGTGCTGGAGCTGATCGAGACGTTCCGCTGCGAGGGGATGTCGACGGTGCCGACGATGCTGATCTCGATGTTGGAGCATCCCGACTTCGCCGCGACCGATCTGTCGTCGTTGAAGTACCTCTCCTCAGGTGCCAGCACGGTGCCGGCGCCACTGGTGACGACGTTCCAAGAGCAGCTGGGCGCGTCCTTCACGATCCTGTTCGGACAGACCGAGTGCTCGCCGATGGCGACGATGACGAACCCGGACGACAGCGTCGCCGACAAGACCACGACCATCGGGCGGGCCATGCCCCAGACGGAGGTGAAGATCATCGACCCGGCGACGGGTGCGACAGTGCCGGTTGGTGCCGTCGGCGAGTTCTGCACGCGCGGGTACCACGTGATGCTCGGCTACTTCGATGATCCGATCGCGACCGCCGCGGCAGTTGATGCCGATGGCTGGCTGCACACCGGCGATCTCTGCTCGATGGACGAACGCGGCTTCTGCACGATCCAGGGCCGTCTGAAGGACATGATCATTCGTGGCGGCGAGAACATCTACCCCCGCGAGGTGGAGGAGCTGCTGTTCGCCCATCCGAAGGTCGGCGAGGTCGCCGTGATCGGCATCCCCGACGACAAGTGGGGCGAGGAGGTGGCCGCGTTCGTGCGGCCGATCGCCGGCGAGCGGTTGGACAAGGCAGAGCTGTTCGCCTATGTGCGCGAACGCCTCGCCCCGTACAAGGCACCACGACACTGGTTCGAGGTCGAGGCGTTTCCGATGACCGGCTCCGGCAAGATCCAGAAGTACAAGCTGCGCGAGATGTGGAGCAACCGCGAGCTCACCGAGCTCTGAGCCCCCCGCTCCACATCACTCGCTGACGTCGACGAACGGTTGACCCAACACGTCTTCGCGCAGCTCGAGGCCGAGGCCAGGGGCCTCGGGCTGCGGTCGCAGCACGGAGCGATCGCGGGGCGAGGGTCCGCGCACGTGGTTCACTGTGACCCAGCTGGCGAAGTCGACCGTGTGCACGCGCAGCGCCGCCGGGGTCGAGGCATTGACGTGGGCGAAGGTCGTGTCGGCGAGATCGCAGCCGGAGGCATCCTCGACGGTCACGCCGATGCCGAGCTCGACGGCCACATCGCGAATCCTCACCGCCGGTGTGATTCCTCCGACTCGCGTCAACTTCACCGTCACGCCGTCGGCGACCTCCAACCGATGCGCTTCGATGAGCGCAGCGAGCGACACGATCGTCTCGTCCATCACCATCGGACCGGTCCACGACGAGCGCAGATGAGCGCAATCGGTCAGCGTCGCGCACGGCTGCTCGAGGAAGATGCCAGCGCCATCGGCGCCGAGCTCGCGGACGAAGCGGCGCGCCGACGACAACGAGAAGCCACAGTTGGCATCGGCGAACATCACGATGTCAGGACCCACCGCAGCACGCACCGCCAGCACCCGCTGCGCGTCGAGGACAGGATCGTCACCGATCTTCACCTGGAGACGGCGATAGCCCTGTTCGAGTCGGCGGTGGGCACTGACCACAGCATCGTCGGGCGTGTGCCCTTGCACCGGCCGGTAGAGCTGAGTGGGTTCTGGCCCGTCGCCGCCCAATCGTTGCCACAACGGCACGCCTGCAGCTCGGGCCGCAAGATCCCACACGGCGATGTCGAGTGGCGCTTTCACGTACGGATGCCCCGTCATCGCCGCCGTCATCCGCCGGTGAACGGATTGCGGGCTGCGCGGGTCGAGGCCGATCAACACCGGGGCTAGCGCGGTGATCCCGGCGATCTGGCCGGGCAGGTGTTGGGCGTCGAACGTCACGCCCACCGTCCCGGATTCGCCGATGCCGAC
>DATBKA010000461.1:0-1828 GCA_036556105.1 Ilumatobacteraceae bacterium
TCAACCGCCGCGCCCAGCGCCGAGCAGAGGAGTTGATGGCCGCATGACCATCGCCGAGACAACCCCGCAAGTACAGATCACTCCGCTCGTCGAGATGTCGGCCGCCGACAAGGCGCTCGGCGGCGAGCCGATCGGCAGGTCGGTCAGCGCCACGCTCAGCAGCCGCACCGGTCGCTGGCTCGTCTACGGGTTGGTGTTCTTCTGGACGATCCCGACGTTCGGTCTGCTGGTCTCCTCGTTCCGCCCCGAGCGCGCCGTCAAGACCACCGGATGGTGGAAGGTGTTCTGGGACCCGTCGTTCACGATGAAGAACTACCGAGCCGTGCTCTCCTCGTCGCCGGGCAACGAGAACCTCTCCCATTTCTTCCTCAACTCGTTGAAGATCACCATCCCCGCCACAGTCCTGTCGGTCGGCATCGCCTTGCTGGCCGCGTATGCGTTCGCATGGATGAAGTTCAAGGGCCGCGACTGGTTGTTCGTCGGCGTTGTCGCCCTGCTGATGGTGCCCCTGCAGATGGCGTTGATCCCGCTGTTGCGGTTGTTCACCGGCGGCGCGCACATCGGCTCGGTCACGATCCTGCCCGACTTCGGGTTGGCCGACAGCGCCGCGGCCATCTGGATCGCCCACTGCTGCTTCGGCATGCCGTTCTGCATCTTCATCCTCAAGAACTTCGTGTCGTCGTTGCCGCGCGAGATCATCGAGGCAGCACGCGTCGATGGCGCCGGCCACGCCACCGTGTTCACGCGCCTCATCATTCCGCTCACCGTGCCGGCGATCGCTTCGCTGGCGATCTTCCAGTTCATGTGGATCTGGAACGACTACCTCGTCGGCAAGGTGTTCGGCGGCACCGACAACGTGCCGGTCACCGCCAAGCTCGCCGAGATGACGGGCACGCGCGGCCAGTCCTGGCACCTCCTCACCGCGGCGGGCATGATCGCCATGGTCCTGCCGCTCGCCGTGTTCTTCGCCTTGCAGCGCTACTTCGTGCGCGGATTGCTGGCCGGCTCCGTCAAGGGCTGACCCGCACCAGATGGCTGATGCCGACGAGGAGTTCGTCGACACGCTGACACTCGACGAGCAGGTCGCGCTGCTCGCCGGTGCCGACTTCTGGCACACCGTCCCCGTCGAGCGCCTCGGCATCCCGACGATGCGCGTCACCGACGGCCCGGTCGGTGCCCGAGGCACGCGCTTCGGCGGTGGGCCGGCCTCGATCGCCGTGCCGTGCGGCACGTCGCTGGCGGCGACCTGGGATCCGCAGCTCGTGCAGCACGTCGGTGAAGTGCTCGGCCGAGAGACCCGAGCCAGAGGAGCGCGAGTCCTCCTCGCCCCCACCGTCAACCTGCACCGCACCCCGATCGGCGGCCGCAACTTCGAGTGCATGAGCGAAGACCCATACCTCACGGCGCGAGTCGCTGTCGCCTACGTCCGCGGCGTGCAGAGCGAGGGCGTGGCCTGTTGCGTCAAGCACTTCATCGGCAACGACACCGAGTTCGAACGGAACACCATCGACTCGCGCATCGACGAGCGAACCTTGCGCGAGCTCTACCTCGTGCCGTTCGAAGCGGCGGTCAAGGAAGCGGAAGCGATGTCGGTGATGACGTCGTACAACCGCATCAACGGGCCGTGGGCCGCCGACAGCGCCGAGCTCGTCGATGGTGTGCTGCGCGGCGAGTGGGGCTTCGACGGCATCGTGATCAGCGACTGGTTCGGCCTCCACTCGACCGTCGAGGCGATTCGCGCCGGCCTCGATCTGGAGATGCCCGGGCCGACGCTCCACCGCGGTGATCACCTCGTCGCCGCGGTCGCGGACGGGCACGTCGATCGATC
>DATBKA010000462.1:0-1802 GCA_036556105.1 Ilumatobacteraceae bacterium
AGTTCGCCGTCAACCTCAACACGATGCTCGACCAAGAGCCCGACGCGGGGGCTGCGACCCCGACGTCGTCGGCCGGCAACGGAGCAAGTGCAGCCGCGCCGACGCCGCCGACCGAACCCAGCGCGGGCGCGGAGACCAAGGCGGCAGAGGCCACGCCGGCACCCGCTGGCGACCGGGCGACGGGCAATGGCGCCCACTCCGCCGCCAAACCACATGTCCGCAAGATCGACGGTCCGGCCGCAGCGCCGATCGAGTTGTCCGACGTCGCTGGCGGGGCGATCCTCAAGCGCCTGCTGCCGCTGGTCGGCGGTCTCGTGCTGCTGTGGATCGTCGTGCGCCGCCTTCGTCGCCGCTGACCACGTGAGCGACGACGTCGCTGCCGTCCGTGATCTGATCGGCAGGCCGCCGCGCGGCCGCTTCGAGATCGTTGTCCGTGACGACAGCGGCGCACCGGTGGTGCTGCGCAACGACCCTCTGTTCGACGACGGTGAGCCGATGCCGACGCGCTACTGGCTCGTGGGCAAGCGTGAAGTGCTCGCCGTCAGCCGCCTCGAGGCGACTGGGGCGATCCGCCGCGCTGAAGCCGAGATCGACAGCGAATCGATCGCCGCCGCCCATCGCCGCTACTCCGCCGAGCGCGACGCCCTCATCCCGCCCGATCACGCCGGCCCGCGCCCACACGGCGGCGTGGGTGGCACCCGTGTCGGGATCAAGTGCCTCCACGCTCACTACGCCTGGTTCCTCGCCGGCGGCGACGATCCTGTTGGTGCCTGGGTGGCGCGTCAGCTCAGCGCCACACCGGTCGGCGAGGGCGAGCGACGATGAACGCGGTGATGTTCCGGCTTGACGATGAAGCGACGGTGGTCGAGCTCGATGGCGCCCGCCATGTGATCCCCGTCGGAGTCACCACGTTGTCGGGTGAGTCGTTCTCCGACCCGCCCAGACCGGAGGAGCTCTCCAACGCGATCGGCACCGTCGTCGACCACCTCGACGACATGTTGCGCGCCCTTCCCGGTGCTGTCGATGCCGATGGCGTGGGCGTGATCGGGGATCACGCCGCCGTGATCGCCGCGGTCGAGTACGGCGGTGATCCGCCGCTGCCGTTCGCGCTCGACCGCGCCGCGGCCGAAGACGTGTTCCGTACGGTCGCCACCGAGTCAGCCATCGAGCGAGCCCGCAATCCCGGTCTCCCGCCGAACGCGGTCGACACGATCGTCGGGGCGTGCTGCTTCCTGGTCGCCCTGATGCGCCATCTCCACCTCGAACGCGTCGACCTCGGCAGGCCGCAATGACGTTCTCGCGGCGCGGCTTGCATCCGTCGATCTCGGTCGAACCGAACATGCGCCTGTACGCCAAGCGGATCATGTTGCGACCGTTGACGGTCGCCGACTTCCCGCAATGGACCGAGGTGCGCGTCCGCAACGAGCACTGGCTCACTCCGTGGGAGCCGCTGCGGTTGGCGAACCTCGCCGATCCGACTCGCAATCGCGACGCGTTCAGCTCGCGTTGTGCAACTCGGGATCGCGAACGACAGATGGGCAGCGCCTATGGGTTCGGGCTCTTCGTCGACGATCTGTTTGCCGGGGAGATCAACATCAACAACGTCGTCCGCGGTGCGTTCCAGTGCGGGGTCATCGGCTACTGGATCGACGAACGGCACGCCGGCAACCGGTATGTGGCCGAAGGCGTGACGGCGATCTTTCGTTTCGCCTTCGACGAGCTCCATCTGCATCGGTTGGAGATCTGCATCGTGCCGCGCAACACCAACAGTCGCAGAGTGATGGAAGTGCTCGGCATCCGCG
>DATBKA010000463.1:0-1963 GCA_036556105.1 Ilumatobacteraceae bacterium
GCCCACGTCGCACCGACCGGGAAGCCGTTGCCCATCGCCTTGGCCATCGTCACCACGTCGGGCACGACACCGGCGTGTTGGAACCCGAACCACTCGCCGGTTCTGCCGAACCCGGTCTGGATCTCGTCGAGCATCAGCAGCAGGCCGCGCTCGTCGCACAGGCGCCGAACGTCTTGGAGGTACCGATCCTCAGCGGGAACTACGCCACCCTCGCCTTGTACCGGTTCGAGTAGCACCGCCGCAACCGTTGGATCGATCGCCGCCTCGAGCGCGGCGATGTCGTTGAACGCGACATGGCGAAAGCCCTCAGGCATCGGCGCGAACGGTTCGTGCTTGGCCGGCTGGCCCGTCGCGGCGAGCGCGGCGAGCGTACGCCCGTGGAAGCTTCCGAAGGCACTGACCACGACGTGACGGCCGCGGCCGCCGAACTTGCGAGCCAGCTTCAACGCCGTCTCGTTGGCCTCGGCACCGCTGTTGCAGAAGAAGACCTGACCGACCTCGCCCGTGACTTCGGCGAGCAGGTCGTTGATCTTGATCGCCGCTTCCATCGCCTTGTCGTTGGCGAACAGGTTGCTGACGTGCATCAGTGTTGCCGCCTGGCGGGCGATGACGTCGGTGACGCGCGGGTGCGAGTGGCCGAGGCCGATCACCGCCAGGCCTCCGAGGAAGTCGAGGTAGCGCTTGCCCGTGGTGTCCCAGAGTTCGGTGCCCCGGCCACGAGCGAACATCACCTGTGGCGCTCCGAAGACCGGCATGAACGGGCAGGTCACGGGCGACGCCGCCGTGTCGAACGTATGGGCGGTCATTGGATCATCGTTCCTATCCCCTCGTCGGTGAAGATCTCCAGGAGCAGCACGTGCGGGATTCGTCCGTCGAGGATGTGGGCGCGACGGACCCCGCTGCGCACGGCGTGGGTGCAGCTCTCGACCTTCGGGATCATCCCGCCGTCGATCGTTCCATCGGCCATCAGCGCGTCGAGCTCGTCCGGCGTGGTCTGCCGGATGAGCGAGGCCGGATCGTCGACGGTTCGGCGGAGGCCCTCGATGTCGGTGAGATAGACCAGCTTCTCGGCGCCCAACGCTTCGGCGATCGCGCCGGCCACCGAGTCGGCGTTGATGTTGTACGCCTGGCCACTCTCGTCGGTGCCGATGGTTGCGACGACCGGGATGAACTCGTCGTCGAGCAAGGCATTGATGATCATCGGGTTGATCGAGGCGACGTCGCCGACGAAGCCGAGCTCGCTGTTGCGCGCCGCGGCACGGATCAGGCCGGCGTCCTCGCCCGACACGCCGACGGCCAGCGGCCCGTGGACGTTGATTGCCGCGACGAGCTGCGGGTTGACCTGACCGATCAACACCATCCGCACGATGTCGATCGTCTCCGAGTCGGTGACGCGCAACCCCGAGCGGAACTCCGACTTCTTGCCGAGCCGACCCATCAGCTCGCTGATCTGCGGCCCGCCGCCGTGGACGACGACGGGTCGCATGCCCACTTGGTGCATCAGCACGATGTCTTGGGCGAACAGCGCCAGCGCATCGTCATCGGATGCGCCGGCCAGGGCGTTGCCGCCGTACTTGACGACCACCACCTGTCCGGCGAAACGGCGGATGTACGGCAAGGCCTCGACCAGCGTCGCCGCCCGCTCGGCGGGCGCGGCGGCGACGGTCACGGGTATACCGCGACGGTGGCGAGCCCGGCTGTCTCGTCGAGACCGAGCGCGACGTTGGCGGCTTGGACCGCTCCGCCAGAGGCACCCTTGGTGAGGTTGTCGATCGCGCAGATCGAGATGACGGTGTTGGTGCGCGCGTCATAGCGGGCGGTGAGGTGTGCCGTGTTGGCACCGAGCGTCGCCTTCGTGGACGGCGACGTGGAACTGACGACGATGAACGGTTCCTCGCTGTAGCGAGCGGTCAGGGCCGACAGCAGCGACTCGGTGGTGACCGATGTGGCCGGCTTGGCGTAG
>DATBKA010000464.1:0-3044 GCA_036556105.1 Ilumatobacteraceae bacterium
TCCGACCCGAGTGGAGGTTACGACCGTCCGCCGAGGTCCGGGGACGTCACCGGTAGCGGTGAGTACGACTTCAGTGACCCGAGTTACGGTCGCTACGGCGGCGCCTACGGATCGCAGACTGGAGAGGTGGCCCGCCAGCGCGGCGCCGGCGACCTCAGCGGCGAGGTGTCCGTCGGGCGCCGGGAACCCGGACGCATCACGATCGGCACCGATCCGTCGACGATGCCTCGCCGGGCGACCGATCCGATGCGCCGCCGACCCGGTCAGCAGCGATCCGGTCGGCCGGTCGGGCCGACCAGGACGTCAGCGGCGCCACCGCGCAACATGGGCAACGCCGTCGTCGCCGGACTCGTCATCGCCGCTGCATTCATCATCGCCTTGCTCACCCGCCCGGTCATCGTCCTGGCGATCATCGTCGTGATCCTCGCCCTGGCCGCGTGGGAGTACTTCGGCAAGATCACCGAGAAGGGCTATCGACCCGCCGTCGCCCCTGGACTCGCCGCATGTGTGTGCGCCCCGCTCGCGGCCTACTGGATCGGCGACGGCGCGCTGCCTTTGGTCGTGTCGTTCGCCTTCATGGCCGGCGCGATCGGCTTCATCGGCGCCCACGGTGTCGAGTCGGGTCCACTGCCGAACATGGCGGTGACGACGATGGGTGTGGTCTGGATCGGTCTCCTCGGTGCCTACGCCGCGCTCATACTGCGCTTCTCCACGGCCTTCGTCTCCAACGACGTCGGCACCGACACGTTGTTCATGCTCGCCCTCGGCGTCGCCGCCAACGACGTCGGCGCACTCGTCGTCGGCTCGGCAGTCGGGCGCACCCCACTGCGCCCATGGGTGAGTCCGAGCAAGACCCTTGAGGGACTGCTCGGGGGCGCCTTGGTGACGATCATCGCCCTGTTCATCGCCAGCAAGATCAACGACAACGGCACGTGGACCGACGTCGGCGATGTTCTTCTGCTGGCGATCATCATCGCCGTGATGGCGCCGCTCGGCGACCTCACCGAGAGCATGTTCAAGCGCAACCTCGACATCAAGGACTTCGGCACGTTGATCAGAGGCCACGGCGGAGTCCTCGACCGCTTCGACGGGTTCCTGTTCACCCTTCCGGCCGCCTACTACCTGCTGCAAGTGCTGGAGCCGTGGGTCACGAAGTAGGCCGCGCCTCGTGACCCGCGTCTCGATCGCCGGCTCGTCCGGCTCGATCGGTGTGCAGACTCTCGACGTCATCCGGGCCGAAGGTGGCTCGGGTAGTGGCTCCGATCAACGCGGCTACGAAGTCGTCGGTCTCGGCGTCGGCTTGTCGACCGAGGTGCTCATCGCTCAGGCGAGGGAGTTCCGACCGAAGGTCGTTGCCGTAGCCGACGATCGCGCCCGCGCCGAAGTGGCCGCGGCTCTGCCATTCGCCGATGTGGTCGCCGATCTCGCCGACCTCGCCGACGTGGCCGATGTCGTCGTCAACGGCGTCGTCGGCTTCGCCGGGCTGCCGGTGACCGTGCGCACGTTGCAGCTCGGCAAGCGTTTGGCGCTGGCCAACAAGGAGAGCCTGATCGCCGGTGCGCCGGTCGTCCAACCGCTGCGGGCCACGGCCGGGGCCGAGCTGGTTCCCGTCGACAGCGAGCACTGCGCGGTGCACCAATGCCTGCGGTCGAGTGCCGACTCCGGTCGCGAGGTGGCGCGCATCGTGCTGACCGCGAGCGGCGGACCGTTCCGTGGCCGGCGGGCCGACGAGCTGGCCGACGTCGGCGTCGCCGAGGCGCTCGTACATCCGACGTGGAAGATGGGCCCGAAGATCACGATCGATTCGAGCACGCTGATGAACAAAGGGCTAGAGGTGATCGAGGCCCACGAGCTGTTCGGAACGCCGTACGACCGGGTCGAGGTCGTGGTCCATCCGCAGTCGATCGTGCACTCGATGGTCGAGTTCACCGACGGTTCGACGCTCGCCCAGCTCAGCCTGCCCGACATGCGCCTGCCGATCGGGTACGCGCTCGGCTACCCGCGTCGCATCGGCACCGCGTTCGGTCGCATCGACTGGGCTGAGCTGCGCCGACTCGACTTCGAGCCGCCCGACCTGGAGACCTTCCGCTGTCTCGCCCTCGCCTACGAGGCCGGACGCATCGGCACCACGGCTCCGGCGTGGCTGAGCGCCGCCAACGAGGTGGCGGTCGAAGCGTTCCTCGCCGGTCGCATCCGTTGGGCACAGATCGCCGAGGTGTGTGACGCAACGCTCCAGCGCTTCGAACGATCCGCCGATAGAACTGTGAGCGACATCATTGCCGCCGATGCTCGTGCACGTCAGGTGGCCTCGGAGGTTCTGACAGCGTGAGCGACACCTACACCAAGTTCCGCAACGAGGTGATGGCGGGCGGCAGCGACACGCCTGAGGCGGAGCAGCCCGTGGCCGGCACGACCGCGGTGCTCGGCTTGGGGGTCATTCTCGCTCTCCTCGTCCTGCTGTTCGTCGCCAGCCCGTGGGCCTTCCTGTTGGTCATCGGCCTGATCATCTCGATCCTGCTCCACGAGTTCGGTCACTACATCACCGCGCGCTGGACCGGCATGAAGGCGACCCAGTTCTTCTTGTTCATGGGCCCCAAGTTGTGGAGCTTCAAGCGCGGCGAGACCGAGTACGGCGTCCGCGCCTATCCCGTCGGCGCGTTCGTGCGCATCATCGGGATGAACAACCTCGACGAGGTCGCGCCGGAAGACGAGCCTCGTGCGTACCGGAACAAGAGCTACCCGCGGCGGATGCTGGTCATCACCGCCGGCTCGATCATGCACCTCCTGCTGGCCATCGTGCTGACGTTCGCGGTGTACGCCGTCAACGGTCGGTGGATGGAGTCCGGTCGGGTGGGGATCGGCAGCGTCCAACTCGGCTATCCCGCGGCGCAGGCAGGTGTGCAGCCCGACGATGTCGTCGTCTCGATCGACGGTGTCCGACCCACCGGCGCCGACACGTTCGTCGACGAGATCCGTCGTCATCGTCCCGGCGACACCGTGACGCTCGTTCTCGACCGCGGTGGGCAGACCGTCACCAAGCAGAT
>DATBKA010000465.1:0-11242 GCA_036556105.1 Ilumatobacteraceae bacterium
CCTCCACCTGGAGGCCGTCGCGCAGCGTCGTGTCGAACACCTCGACGGAGTCGTGACCCATGACATTCCTTTCGGCACGTTGGCGGTGAAATGAAAGAGCCGCCCGGTTGGGCGGCTCTGCGCGCACGTCGGCGTGGCCGACATGCGCTAGCGAATGATGATGATCGCGGTTGCCAGACAGGTGATCACGGGGAGCCATTCAACTCGGTTTTGCCTCGACAGTCAACGCGATGTCACCCGATGACTCGGTGAACGCTGTGTAAAACCTGTGCGCAAAAGGTGGACACCAGAAAAACTTCTGGGGATTGCGGGGAAAGTCTGCGGATAACCCTGTGAACTGAAAAATACCGCTTGACCTGGGGCGTTGAGTTGGTACAAGCTAGCCGAGTACCGGAAAGCGCACGCCAACCGGAACTCGAGGAACGGTGCCGGGAATCGGGTCGCCAGCAATGGGGGCTTGAGGAACGGAGGGCCAACCGGGTTCACGAGGTGAAAGCGGAGCCGGGAGGGGAATGATCCAACCTGCTTCGGGGTCTTCGGACGTCGAGGCGGGGCCGGGGAAGGACGATCTGGGCAACTGGGTCGCCACGAGCCGGTCAGCGAGGGAAGCGAACCGGGTAACCGGGGTAGCGGAACGAGCAGCTGGAACGATCGGAACCGGGTGACCGGGGAAGGTCGAGTCAGTGGTCGGGGTAAGGAACCGGGCAACCGGGGAATGAGCCGACAAAGGGATCGCCCGCCAGCGCTTGCGCTGACGGGCGATGACATTGGTCGAGCGAGAGGCTAACGCCAGCAGGTCGACCAGTGGTGGATCATCTCCTAAGGAGTCGCCCCGGGCGGCGCGCTGGCTTCGGCTGGCTGCGCAGCCCGGGGTGCTTCGCTTTTCCGGCTCGGTTGCGAACTACGGTGCCGAACGATGACGGAACCGAGACGCGACCTCCCCACCGGGTATCGAGAGCAGCTCGGCCAGGGCTACGCGTTCGGCTCGGTGATGACCTTCGCCCAGCGACCACTGCTCACGTCCCCCGAGCAGCTCGACGCATGGCAACCCGACGTCGCCGTCGTCGGCGCGCCCTTCGACCTCGGCACCACCAACCGGCCAGGGGCGCGCTTCGGACCGCGGGCGCTGCGCAGCAATGCGTACGAGTCGGGCACGTACCACCTCTCCTACGGGCTGGAGATCTTCGACCATGTCGAAGTCGTCGACTACGGCGACGCACACTGCCCGCACGGCATGGTCGAGGTGTCGCTCGACAACATCAGGTCACGAGTCCACGAGATCGCCAGCCGCGGCATCATCCCGTTCACGATGGGAGGCGACCACACCATCACCTGGCCGGCCGCCACGGCCGTCGCCGACGTGTTCGGATACGGCAACGTCGGCATGGTCCACTTCGACGCCCACGCAGACACCGCCGACACGATCGACGGCAACCTGGCCAGCCACGGCACACCGATGCGGCGGCTGATCGACAGTGGAGCCATCCCCGGGCGCAACTTCATCCAGATCGGCTTGCGCAGCTACTGGCCTCCGCAGGACGTGTGGGAGTGGATGGCCGAGCAAGGCATGCGCTGGCATCTGATGGACGAGATCTGGGAGCGCGGCTTCCAAGCGGTGATCGCCGACGCCGTACAAGAAGCGCTCGAAGGGCCCGAACATCTCTACATCTCGATCGACATCGACTCCCTTGACCCGGCGTACGCGCCCGCCACCGGGACGCCCGAGCCGGGAGGGATCGTCGCCGCCGACCTGATGCGCGCCGTACGCCAGCTCGCCTATCGCCACAACGTGGTGGCGATGGACGTCGTCGAGGTCGCTCCGGCGTACGACCATGCCGACTGCACCGTCAACGTCGCCAACCGTTTGTTCATGGAGTGCTTGGCCGGCATGGCCGCCAAGCGCCGCGACGCGGCAGGCGGTCAACCGGGTCTGCCCGCCCGCTGACCACTGATTGGCGCCGATCTACGATCGATGCCGTGACTCGTCCGACCGCGGAACGTCCGGGCATGTCGGCCTATGGCACCGACTCACCGGACTGGCACGCCTTGCCATGGGAATGGGCCGCCGAACGGCTCATCCCGAACCGCAACTACTGGCTGGTGACCGTCTCTGCGCAAGGAAAGCCACACGCTCTGCCCGTATGGGGTGTCTGGGACGACGATGACTTGCGATTCATGTTCTCGTGCGCGCCGACGGCGCGCAAGGCGAAGAACGTCGCCGCCAACCCGCGAGTGGTGGTTGGCTCGGACAGCACCGTCGAGTGCATCTCGATCGAGGGCACGGCCGCTCTCGTGTCCGACGCCGGTCGGATCGACACCTGGGTGCAGCGTTACGTCGCCAAGTACGGCAGCGAGATCGGCGACGGCCTCGGCGACTTCGTCCGCCAGAACACGATCATCGAGGTCACGCCGACGATTGCGTTTGCGGTGATCGAGCGCGAAGACGAGTTCGCCACCCGCGCCACCCGCTGGCGCTTCTCAGCGTAGAGCGACCCCCGACCCTGTCAGCTGCTGGCGAGCTCGCACCAGTCCTTGTACTGATCCTCTTCGCCGCGCACGGCACGGGCGTAGACCTCGGCGATCGCCTTGGTGATCGGGCCCGGGCACGGGATGGCCCGGTCGTCGATCGACTTCACCGAGCTGATCTCCGCTGCCGTTCCGCACACGAACACCTCGTCGGCGATGTACAGGTCGCTGCGGGCGAGGTTGTCGACGCGGATGTCGATCCCGAGGTTGCGCGCGATGGTCATCACCGAGCTTTGCGTGATCCCCTCGAGCGCGCCGGCGCTGAGCGGCGGGGTGACGACCATCCCGTTGCGCACGGCGAAGATGTTCTCGCCGGTGCACTCGGCGATGAGGCCGTTCGGGGCGAGCATGATCGCCTCGTCGTAGCCGGCCTTCAACGCCTCGACCTTGGCGAGGGAGGAGTTGACGTAGTTGCCGGTGGTCTTCGCTGCCGGAGGCATCGTGTTGTGGTCGTGGCGGGTCCAGGAGGAGACCTTCATCCGCACGCCGTGGTCGAGCGCGTCCTCCCCGAGGAACGGCGCCCACGGCCAGCAGGCGATGGCCACGTCGACGCTGCACGGCAGGGTGTTGAGACCCATCTCGCCGTAGCCGTAGTAGGCGATCGGCCTGACGTAGCAGCCCGGCAACTCGGTCGACATCACCGTCGCCTTCGTCGCCGCGACCAGCTCGGCAACCGTGTAGGGCAGCTCCATGCCCATGATCTGCGCGCTGCGGAACAGGCGCTCGATGTGCTCGGTGAGGCGAAACACGGCCGGGCCCTGGGCGGTGGCATAGGCACGAATCCCCTCGAAGACGCCGGTGCCGTAGTGCAACGTGTGGGTGAGGATGTGGATCTGGGCCTTGTCCCAGTCGACAAGGTCTCCGTTCATCCAGATCTTCGGGGTGGGTTGGATGGGCATCGCGGCGCCGCCTCTCGGAATTCGGGGTTCGCTTAGCCTGCCACGGCCGAGGCGATTTGGGAACCGACCTCACTGGTGCTGCCGCTACCACGGTATTCGCCGCACACCTTGCGGATCAGCGCTGCGGCGGCCGGCTCGCCCAGGAAGTCGAGCATCAAGGCAGCGCTGAGAATGGCGGCGATCGGGTTGGCCTTGCCGGTGCCGGCGATGTCGGGAGCGGAGCCGTGGACAGGCTCGAACATCGACGGGCCGGTTCGCGCCGGGTTGAGGTTGGCCGACGAGGCCAGGCCGATCCCACCGCTGACCGCCCCACCGAGGTCGGTGAGGATGTCGCCGAACAGGTTGTCGGTGACGATCACGTCGTAGCGATGTGGGTCCTGCACGAAGTAGATGCACGCCGCGTCGACGTGGTTGTAGGCGGTGGCGACGTCGGGATGGTCGGCAGCAACGGCGTCGAAGGCCCGCTGCCACAGATCGCCGGCGAAGGTCAACACGTTGGTCTTGTGCACCAGGGTGACGTGCGGCTGGCGGCCGGAGCCGGACTGGCTGCGATCTTCGGCAAGCTCGAAGGCGAAGCGAATCGCCCGCTCGGCGCCCATCCGCGTGTTGACGGATCCTTGGGTCGCCACCTCGTGAGCCGTCCCCTTGCGGAGGAAGCCGCCCTCGCCGACGTACGGGCCCTCCGTGTTCTCGCGGATCACGACGAAGTCGTGGGGCCGCGTGTGCCCCGGTGCGGTGCCGGCGAACGGACGTTGGTTGACGTACAGATCGAGATCGAAGCGCATCTTCAACAGCAGACCGCGTTCGATCACACCCGGCGGCACATCGGGAGTGCCCACCGCGCCGAGCAGGATGGCGTCGAAGCCGCGCAACTCGGCGAGGGTGGCGTCGGACAGGATCTCGCCGTCGCGGAGGTAGCGCGCCCCACCGAGGTCGTAGGACGTGGTATCGACCTCGACGCCAGCGGCACGCACGACCTTGAGCGCCTCGGCGGTGACCTCCGGGCCGATGCCGTCGCCGCCGATGACCGCAATTCGATAAGCCATAGGCCCGAGATGCTACGTGGCGATAGCGTTTTCTCTCTATGGCGACGACCCAGCTCTCCCGCTCGGCCTTCGAACGACTGCAGGCCGAGCTCCACGACCTCACCACTCGCGGCCGCATCGAGGTTGCCCACAAGATCGAGGCCGCCCGCTTGCTCGGCGACCTCAGCGAGAACGGCGACTACCACGCGGCCAAAGACGAGCAGGGGCACATGGAAGGGCGGATCCGTCAGCTCGAACACATCGTCGAGACCGCCGAGATCATCGAGACCGCCGACGAGGGTGTCGTGTCCGCCGGATCGATCGTCACCATCGTCTACGAGGGCGACGACGAAGACGCGGCGGAGCGCTACTTGGTCGGCCACCTCGAGGAGCGAGTGGGCGATCTGGAAGTGATGAGCCCACAGTCGCCGCTCGGCTCGGCCTTGATCGGCGCCAGCGAAGAGACGTGGGTCGAGTACGAGGCGCCCAACGGAAAGCTGCGTGTGCGGGTACTCCGCGTGGAGACCGCCTAGTGAGTCTGCGCGACGGTCTCGGCCCCGAGCCACCGAAGCTGCCGCCGGGCGCAGCGATGGAGCTCCCCGGCCGTGGCATCACGTTCGTGCGCAGACTCGAAGGGCCACCCGACGCGGCAACGCTCGTCCTGCTGCACGGCTGGACGGCCAGTGCCGACCTCAACTGGTTCACGTGCTACGAGCCGCTGGCCGAGCACTACCGTGTGATCGCCCTCGACCACCGTGGCCACGGCCGCGGCATCCGCTCCCGTCGCACGTTTCGCCTCGAGGACTGCGCCGACGACGCCGTCGCCGTGTGCGACGTGCTGGGCATCGATCAGTTCATTCCGGTCGGCTATTCGATGGGCGGTCCCGTCGCTCAGCTGATCTGGAAGCGACACCGCGAGCGCACGGCGGGGATGGTGCTGTGTGCGACGTCGGCGTACTTCGCCACGTCCCGAGAAGAGCGGCTGAACTTCCTCGGCATGTCGGGCCTGGCGGCGCTCGCCCGCTTGACACCGCTGCAGGCACGGCAGTGGTTGACCGAGCAGCTCTACTTGCAACGCAAGACCGGACAGTGGGAGCAGTGGGCCATCAACGAGGCCTCGCGCCACGATTGGCGAGCCATCCTGGAAGCCGGGCGGGCCATCGGCAAGTTCTCGTCGCGCGAGTGGATCGCCGAGATCGACGTACCGACGGCAACGGTCATCACGATGCGCGACAGGATCGTGCCCGTGCGGCGTCAGATCAGGTTGTTCGAGGCGATCGTCGAGGCTGAGGCGTTTCGCGTCGACGCCGATCACGACGCTGTCGTGGCCAACGCGAAGACGTTCGTGCCGACGTTGCTGCGCGCCTGCCGATCGGTGGTCGAACGCGCTCGATGAAGAAGCGAATCATGTTCGTCGGTGCCGCGCTTGCCGCGGCGGCGCTCGTGCGGCGCAGCGTGCGCAGCCGCCGCAACCTCGGCGTCGCTGCGCTCGGCGCGCAGATCGGTGGGACGTACGCGTCCACGGCGGCCCGCAAGCTGTTCGCGTCCGCGCCGCGGCGAATCGAGCTCGACCGGCAACGCGAGCTGCGCACCGCCGAGGCCATCACTGATCGGCTCGGCAACATGAAGGGCGCGTTGATGAAGCTCGGGCAGATGGCCAGCTACGTCCACGAGGGCTTGCCGAGCCCGATGCGCGCCGCCCTCGCCGAGCTCCAGTCGAACGCTCCACCGATGAGCTCGGAGCTGGCCGCGGGCGTCATCGAGCGCGAGCTCGGCGCTCCACCCGACAAGATCTTCTTGGAGTGGGACCCGCAACCGATCGCCGCCGCCAGCATCGGACAGGTGCACCGGGCGATCGTCACCGATCCCGCCACTGGCGACGAGCGCGCCGTCGCCGTCAAGGTGCAGTACCCAGGCGTCGACGCGGCGATCGAGGCCGACCTCCGCAACGCCGGGCTGCTGGGCACGTTGCTGAAGCAGGGCTTCGGCGGGCTCGACCCCGACGAGATGGTCGCCGAGATCCGCGAGCGCTTGCTGGAGGAGCTCGACTACAGCCGCGAAGCCGCCAACCAGCAGACGTTCGCCGACTACTACCGCGGCCACCCGTTCATCACCGTGCCCGAGGTGCTGCCGCACCTGTCGACGCGGCGCGTGCTCACCACCGAGCTCGCCACGGGCTCGACGTGGCAGGAGCTGCTCGAGTGGCCGCAGGACGAACGCGATCTGGCCGGGGAGTGCTTGTTCCGCTTCGTGTTCCGCAGCCTGTATGGGATGCACCGCTTCAACGGCGACCCTCATCCCGGCAACTACTTGTTCCACGGCGGCGGCCGCGTCACGTTCCTCGACTTCGGCTTGGTCAAGCACTTTGCTGACACGGAGATGGCCACCTTCATCGGCATGGTCCGCGCCGCGGCCTACGAACACGACGTGCCGGCCTTCCGGCGCATCGTCGAAGACGCCGGCCTGCTGCGCCGCGGCGCACCGGCAGACGACGACGCGGTCGGCGAGTACTTCAGCCAGTTCTACGAGAGCGTCCGTGACGACCGGGTCGTGACGTGGTCGTCCGAGTACGCCCGCCGGATCGTCAAGCACACATTCGATCGCAGCAGCCCGATCTCGCAATACGCGACGGTGCCACGCGCCTTTGTCTTCATCCAGCGGATCAACCTCGGCCTGTACGCGCTGCTCGGCGAGCTGGGCGCGACCGGGAACTACCGGCGCATGGCCGAGGAGCTGTGGCCCTTCGTCCAAGGCCCGCCGAGCACGCCGATGGCGGACGCCGAGCAGCCGTGGCTCAGGATGCGACGCGCCCGTGACGGTGCGTTGTTCGGCTCACCGCCTGCTCACGCAACCAGCGACGCAACTCACGACGGCCGCTGATCGACACCGGCTCGACGTCGATCTCGATGCCGAGCGCCCAGCAACCGGCACGAAGCTCGTCGGACGCAGTCGTCAGCAACCGCATTCGTTCGACGCCGAGCCCGTCCAACCGATCGAGCAGAGCACCGTCGGACTCGTCATCCGCGTTGGATTCGATCACCGGTGTGCTGCAGATCTGCGCGGCGCGGCGCGCCGCGGCGACAGCACCAGGAGGCGTGTCGGCAGCGAACCGGAGCAGCACGCTGTCCAACGGTCGGTAGCGCAGTTCGTTGCGTTCGCTCAGCAGGCCTGTCGGATCGTGACCGATGCCGAACCACTGCGACCACGCACCCCGATACGAGCGCTCGGCAAGATCGCCGTCGATCGCCGCGCCGGCTGCCGTCACCATCTCGGCGACGTAGTCGGGACCGCCGGCCTTCGGCCCGCAGCCCACGGAGGACCGTTTCCACCCGCCGAACGGCTGCCGTTGCACGATCGCACCGGTGATGCCTCGATTGACGTAGGCGTTGCCGACGCGCACGTGCTCCAGCCAGCGCTCGATCTCGGCGTCGTCGAGCGAGTGGATACCACCGGTGAGCCCGAACGGCGTCGCGTTCTGCAGCTCGATGGCGTGGTCGAGATCGTCGGCGCGCATCACGCCGAGCACCGGCCCGAAGCACTCGGTGACGTGGTACCACGACCCTGGCTGCACCCCGATGCGAACGCCGGGCGACCACAGCGGGCCGTCGATGTGACGCGGCTCGACGAGCCACTGCTCCCCCGCGTCCAGCTCGGTGAGCCCGCGGCGCAGCTTCGGTGACGGTTCGCCGATCAGCGGGCCGACGACGCTGCCCGCATCGCTCGGTTGGCCGACCACCAAGCTGCGTGTCGCGTCGGCGAGGCGTTCCAAGAAATGGGCGTCGTCGTAGACGGCGGCCTCGACGATCGCCAGGCTCGCCGCAGAGCACTTCTGCCCGGCATGGCCGAAGGCCGACCTGACGAGGTCGCGAATCGCCAAGTCACGGTCGGCGGCCTGCGTGATGATGATCGCGTTCTTGCCGCTCGTCTCACCGAGCAGGTGCATCGACGGCTTCCACGAGCGAAACATCGCCGCCGTCTCGTAGGCGCCGGTGAGCACGACCGAGTCGACATCGGGGTGACTGATCAAGCGCTGCCCGACCTCGTTGTCGGGGCAGGCGACGAACTGGACGACGTCGTCGGGAACCCCGGCGCGATGCAGTTGCTCGATCAAGTGCCATGCGGTGCGCCGGGTCTCGGGCGGTGGCTTGAGAATGACGACGTTGCCCGCAGCGAGGGCGGCGAGCACACCACCGGCGGGAATCGCATAGGGGAAGTTCCACGGCGACGCAACGACGGTGACTCCACGGGCGTGAAGGTCAGCGCCTTCGGCAACCTGCTGGTCGAGCACGTCGAGCCCGATGCTGGCGTAGTACGCGGCGAAGTCGATCGCCTCACTGACCTCCGGGTCGCCCTCACGCGCCACCTTGGCGGCCTCGGCTGCCATCACTCCGATGGTCTCGAAGCGCTCGTTGCGGAACACTTCGGCGACCTTGGCAAGCACGTCGCGACGACCCACCGAGCCGAGGTCGGACCAACCGTGCTGCGCACGCCGCCCCCTGGCGACGATCGCGTCGATCTCCTCCTTCCGATCGACGATGGTCGGCTGCGGCAGCGGCGGCGGGCTCTCGACCGCGGCTTTCCACAACTGCCGCGCCTGCGGATCGGTGGCGTCGGTGTCGGGCTCGTTGAAGAAGCCACGTGACGGCGGAGGGCTCGGCCGTCGCCGTCTCGAGGTCGAGATGGCATCCTGCGCGGCTACCGAACGACGGAACCGCTCCGCTTGCTCATCGAACTCCTCGGATCCGGGACGGATGCTGAACAGGGCGCGCAGGAAGTTCTCGGGAGCGGTGTTCTCGTCGAGGCGGCGGGCCAGATAGGCGATGCTGGCCTCGATCTGGTCGCGTTGCACCACGGGTGCATAGAGCAGCAACGACCCGGCATCGTCGCGCACGGCTCTGCTCTGCGCCGGCGCCATGCCTTCGAGCATCTCGATGTCGATCCGCCGGCGCTGGTCTGCCGGCAGCAGGTCGCGCAGCACGAGGGCCCAGGCGATGTCGAACAGGTTGTGGCTGGCAACCCCGACGCGGAGAGCATCGGACCACTCCGGCCGCAATGCCGAGGTGAGCATCGCCTTGTAGCTGGCGTCGACATCGGCCTTCGTCGGGTATGGCGCGGGAACCCAGTCGTGCAGCTCGGCCTCGACGGTCTCCATCCCCAAGTTGGCGCCTTTGACGATCCTGATCTTGACCCCCGCGCCACCGCTGCGCGCTCGCTGCGCTGCCCACTGACCGAGGTGCTCGAGCACGTCGTGGCTGTCGGGCAGATAGGCCTGCAGCACGATGCCCGCGTCGAGGCCGGCGAACTCGGCCTCGTCCAGCACCGACGTGAACGCGGCGACGGTCATCTGAAGATCGCGGTACTCCTCCATGTCGAGGTTCACGAATCCCTGAGGGCGTTTGACGATCGCGGCGCGATAGATCTCGCGCAACGTCGAGGCGATGCGCTCGACGCTGCGGTCGAAGTCGAGCACATCGAGGTTGGCGACCAGCGCCGAGGCTTTGATGGACACCCCATGCACGTCGTGACGGCGCAGCTTGCCGAGCACTTGGTCGACACGGCCGCGGGCCTCGTCGTCGCCGAGGATCGACTCGCCCAACGGGTTGACGAGTAGGGCGATCCCCTGGCGCCGGCGGCGGGCGACGTGCGCGGCGAACCGTGGATCTTCGGCGGCCAGGACGACGCCGCGCGTCTCGCGGATGATCCTCCGCCGCACGAGAGGCATCACGAGCGAAGGCAGTGCCGGCGCGACGCGCCCGCCCGCAGACATCAGCAACCGATCGACTCTGCCGAGCGATGACGGCAACGGGTTCGCGGCGACGACATCGGCAAAGCGACGCGCGGCGCGATGGTTGGACTCGATGCGGATGATGTCGTCCGTGAGGCGCTGGAGCAGCTCTCGGCCGGCCGGATCGGCCACCAGGCGACCGAGTCGTTGCAGCTGGCGTCGCTCCCCTCGCGTGGAGGATGCCAACGCGGCACGCAGCAGTCGGTCGGCTCGTTCGACAGCGAGCTCGACCAGCTCAGCGCGATCGGGTGCCGACATGGCACAAGGATCGCGCAGTTGCCGGACGCCATCCGACGCGGCCGCGGCGTAGCTGCGCGGCGGTAGCGTCGCCTGATGCGCATTCGCACCGTCCTTGCTTCTGCCGCGGCTCTCGGCCTTCTGGCCGCGTGCGGCGATTCGAGCGTCGACTCGTCCAGCACCACCGCGCCGCCCACCTCGCTCGCCTCGTCTGCGGGCAGCACCGTGCCCACGGCGTCGGTCAGCACGTTGCCCAAGCCGGCAGTGCAGATCCCGGCCAGCGTGCCGACGGAGCTGGTCATCACCGATCTCACCGACGGCACCGGGCCGGCTGCCGTCGCCGGCGACACCGTCGTCGTCCATTACGTGGGCGTGCGCAGCGCGGACGGCACCGAGTTCGACAACAGCTACGAGCGGGGCTC
Source organism: Ilumatobacteraceae bacterium (assembly GCA_036556105.1). Lineage (GTDB taxonomy): Bacteria > Actinomycetota > Acidimicrobiia > Acidimicrobiales > Ilumatobacteraceae > JAENVT01. The sequence goes on from DATBKA010000465.1 coordinate 10,895, forward strand.
GCCGTTCCCCGTGACTCTCGGCGTCGGCCAAGTCATCAAGGGTTGGGATCAAGGCTTGGTCGGCGTGAAGAAAGGTGGTCGCCGGCAGCTCGACATCCCGGCCGATCTCGCCTACGGCGACAACCCACCCAGCGACGCGATCCAGCCCGGTGACGCGCTGTCGTTCGTCATCGACGTCGTGGCGATCATCCCGAAGCCCGACCCGTTCGACGAGCCATCGGTCTCCATCCCGCCGACGCCGAACCAGACCGAGCAGACGTTCACCGATCTGATCGTCGGAGACGGCCCCGGATTCACCGCCGGACAGACCGTCGTGTTGATGTTCCTCGCCTTTAGCGCTGCCGACGG